>CAZYDA010000094.1:0-3755 GCA_964645275.1 uncultured Dehalococcoidia bacterium
CCTCATGCACCGCCCGGGCCAGCTGGGCCATCCCTCCCAGGCTGTAGGTGAAGAAATGGTGCCTCTGGTAGATGGGGCAGACCTCCTCAAACTCGACGTTCCGATAACCCAGTGTGCATTGGGCACATCTCACACACCTCGTGGCAAACTTATAAAGCTTCTCACTCAGTTTGACTCCGCCGCTCATTGCTTCCCTCCTAGAATAAATTGACCCCGGGATGCATGATGCCGTTGGGGTCAAGCAAGCCCTTTATTCTCCGCAGAAGTTTCCCATATTCCCCAGTCACCGCCAGAAAGCCGGGGTCCTGTCGAAAGCGGAACATCACCGCCCCGTACTTCTTCAAGAAGTCATAGTAGAAGTTCTTGTAGGCCTCCTTCAGACTTTGCATGTATTCCTTCTCCTTATCAGGAGGCCCAGCGATGAGGATCACAAAGGCGAAGAAGAACTCCCGGGCATGGTGGAACGGCAAGGAGCGGAACATGTAAGGAGGCTTAGCATGCTGCTCGGCGAACTTCCACATCTCCTGCTCCACCCTCAGAACCTGCGATGGCTCGGCATTCACCAGACAGCCCGATAGCCACGAGGCAATCCTCATGGTGGAATCCTCTCCAGGCTTGGGGTGGATGCCCTCCACGAAGTAGGAATGGAGGTAATCCCAGCTCCCGGGATGAATGGCCTTGACCTCCTCTGGAGTTAGGTAATCTCCGCCGAGCTCTCGAGCCAGCCTGATGCAGACGTTCTGTTGGGCTTCAACTACCTCACGGTAACCGTTGAGCCGGGCGGAGGCGATCCCGAAGGGTATGCCTGGAGGAGGTGTTCGCTGATCTTCCTTCATCATCTCAGGGGGTAGCTCCCTGATCTTGGAGACCATCAGGTCATGAAGCATATTCCAGACCCAGGTCCAGAAGGTCACGCTGTCAGCCAGATTTTGTCTCACGATGCGCTTCATGTACTCCAGCGCTGGCGGGAAGCTGTCGAACTTGGTCACCAGCAGCCTCTCCTCCTCCCCTCTCTCGTAAAGCTTCACTGCCAGCTTGGTCACGATTCCCAGGGTCCCATAGGAACAGGCGAACAAGCCGGTGAGATCGGGGAAGGGTCCGTAGCGAGCACGCCAGCCAGCAGTTCCGAAGCTGGCCGAGCCCGTCCGGATGATATCACCACTGGGGGTGACCACCTCTAGGGAAAGTATCGGGTCAGGGTCCCACCTGGCAGACAAATTGCCGGAGGGACGCATAAGATAGTTGGCCACTGGGCTCCCCCCACCCGTGGCGGTGGGCAAGTGATTCATGAGCCCCCTCTTGCCTGCTTCAAGGCTGAGCTGCTGGTGAGTAACCCCGGGCTCAACCACGGCATAGGCGGCGTCGGTGTTTATCTCCAGAATCCTATTCATCAACCGCAGATCAACCACCATCTCGCCCCGATGTGGCAGGGCCAGGCCAGCCAGGTTCGAACCACGTGAGAGGGGAACTACCGGGACACGAAGCCGATTGGCTGCCATTAGTATCTCTCTGACCTCCTCCGTCGTCTTCGGCAGAACAACGAGGGCTGGGAGGGTGCCCTCTCCGGCAAGAGAGGAACCATCCGTGGCATAGCTCATGAGTACGGCTTCATCGCGGCTGACTCGCTCCTCTGGAAGAAAGGTGCGAAGTTCCCTATAAAGCTGGTCAATGTTTCTCATCAGTGCACCTCCTTGAGAAGATCCCGAAGACGAAGAATGAGGGGGGAAGCCTTTGGGCTAACCGGGGAAAACCCCATCAGGCGCATTATAACACGAGGTCAAAATTAATGTCAAGTCGGACTATACGGCACTGAAACGAAATCTGGCTATGGTGACCGGAGGAGTCCCAGCAGGTCATCTAGCTGGACCACTCTCCCCATTCCCACCAAAGGGCTTCTGGCTCTTGGGATAGCACCCAGGAGACAGCCTCCTCGGGGTCCTGGCCGCTCTCTAAGGCCTCGAGAACTCCCCGTCTCACCTCGAGCTCCGTTCCAGGCCTCTCTCCCTGACTTATGAAGGAGACCTTCACCCCCTCGCCCCCATAAAGGCGGATCTTCCCCTGGCCCAGGGATGCTCCCGGTGGTGCACTGGAGGCCATCAAGGAGGGGAATATACGGCTTATTGAGGTCGAGCTGAACCTCCACCACTAGTCCGCCCCAGTCTCCTAGCCTCTCAGCCACGAATCGACCCATCCGGTAGCCGAGGGCAAGCCAGGGATCAGTGCCCCCGTGAAAGGCCACTGCCTCCTCATAGCTTAAGGCTCCCTCAACTGTGCGATGAGAATGGATGTAGGAGCGAACGAATCGATGAATCTCCCGATGCCCGTGCAATAGGCCAAGCTTATAGAGCAGCTCAGCTTGAGCAAAGGCCTCCTCCTTCCTCTCAAAAGCCACTACCCTCTTGTCCTGGTCCAGAAGCAGGACCTGCTCGGCAACATGCTCGGCGAGAAGCAGGTCCTAAGTAGCTATGATCAGGGTCTTACCCTCCTCACGGAGCGAGAGGAGGAGATCTATGAGCCGACCCTCGGCCTGAGGATCTAGACTGGCCGTGGGCTCGTCAGGGAGGTAGGCTCCTGGGTCAAGGGTGAGAAGCGAGCCCAGGGCCACCTTCCTCCTTTCACCTCCGCTCAGGGAATAGGGATAGCGGCCTCTCAGCCCCTCCAGGTTGAGCAGCTCAATGGTCCTATTAACGCGTTCCTCGACCTCCTCAACAGAGGCTCCCAGCTGGCGCGGCCCAAAGGCAAGTTCATCCTCCACCGTCGAGAAGAGCTGCACCTTGGGATCCTGAAAGAGCAGGCCTACATTCTTCCTGAAGAACCGATTGAACCTTTTGTCAGCTAGCTTCTTCTCCGTCATCTCCTCACCAAAGGCATAAAACTTCCCCTGGGTTGGCTGGTACAGTACATCGAGAACCTTCAGCAACGTGGACTTCCCAGAGCCATTGGGGCCCAGCACCACCACATCGCCCCTTCTCACCTCGAGGTCTACGTTCTCCAGGCCAGTGATGTCCCCTTCATACCGATAACCTACACCCTCAAGCCTGAAGATCATCCCTTCCATGTCAAAGCTCCGAGGAGGATGAAGACGAAGAAGATCCAGCCATAATCAATGACTCTCAGGGTCCGCTTACTGGGCAATCTAACCTCTCCATCAAAACCCCTCTTGGAGGTCATGGCCAGATAGACCTCCTCAGCCAACTTCAAGGAGCGAATGAAGAGGATCCCAGCGGTCCTTCCAAAAAACCAGAGGTTATCTTTCCAGGACAGTCCGCCCAAACTGCGTGACTTGCGGCCCAGGAGGAACTCGCTGAAAAGCCTCACCAGGATGAAGATATAGCGGTAACACATGGCCAGCGTGAGGATGAACAGGGGAGGAACCCAGAGAGCCCTCAAGGCAAGGAGTAATCTATGCCATTCAGTGGTGAGGAGCAGGAGGGTGGAGAGGGACACCGTGGTGGCCACGCGGGAGACCAGGAAGGTGGCTCCTCAGAGTCCCTGCTGGGTGATGGAGAGCGGTCCAAGGCTGACTGCTATCTCTCCCGAGCTGAGGAAGAGAGATGGAATGGCAATAACCGCAGTGAAAAGGGGGATAAACACCCAGACTCGGCGCAAAAAAGAAGCCAGATTTATCCGCGAGGCCATGGCGAGAAGAAGGGAAATACCATATACGGAACTGATGACCCAGATGTTGTGACTGAGGAGGGAAAGCAGCAAGAGGGCTAACAAGCTCAACAACTTTGCTCGGGGATCGATGGATT
>CAZYDA010000095.1:0-3726 GCA_964645275.1 uncultured Dehalococcoidia bacterium
CTTATCCCCATCGATGTCCTCCTTGACCACAGCAGCGGGGTCAACCCCAAACTCTTGTTGGAACATCTCCTTAGCGCCTGTGGGGGGAAGCGTGCCGGTGCAGTTGAGGCCAATGAGCAGTAGATTGTTGAGATTGATTTGTTTCCTTTTGGCTAATTCGATGATCGCTCGAGCATCGCAGGGCTTGCAGACCACAGCCACCTTAAGCTCAGAGGCACCATCGATGTATTCCTTGAGGAATCGAGCGATGTTAGGAGAAGAGCAATGCAAAGCTCCGGCGGTTTCAATTAGCTCCTGGGGATCTGTAAGCAGTACAGGCATGCCATCATAGCGGTTACCATTCCTGGCCTTAATGGCTAGGACTGCGTCCACCTCTTTGCTTCCCAGGGCGAACTTCAGAAGGGAGGTGACAGCACCACCATATTCAGCCCTTCTCAGTATCTCCTCATCGCTTGACCAAGCAAGCCACATGTCGTTCATCTCTTTGCCCTCCAGCTATCATGCCTGAATAATCAATTTCCCCAGGGCCTTTTCAGCCCCTCTATCGTTACCGCTACAAATTTAAATTCTGGCATCTTGGAAGGTGGTCCGGCCATGGGGCCGGTTAAAACATTTGGGCCGCTGTCGGGGAAATGCCAAGGCAGGAAGAGGAGGCCCCTCTTGATGTCATGGGTTGGCCTGGCTATCGCCTTAAGCTCTCCCCGCCTCGATCTCAGGATTAGCTCATCTCCCTCCTCTATCCCCTTTTCCAAGGCTTCATCGAAGTTTATCTCCACAAAGGCTTTGGGAACCTCATTATGTAGCTTTTCAGTTCTTCTGGTCATCGTGCCGCTATGAAAGTGGAAGATAACCCGACCATTGGTAAGGACATAAGGATATTCCTCGTCTGGCAACTCTGGCGGTGGCTGGTAGGGTACCACCTGGAAATGCCCCAGTCCATCTGGTGTGGCGAATCTCTCGATGAACATGGTGTCAGTTCCAGGGTGGTCTTCAGAGGGACAGGGCCACTGGATCCCCCCAGCTTCCTCGAGCCTAGTGTAGGTTATCCCTGCATATTGAGGGACGGTCTTCCTTATTTCTTCAAATATCTCCCGAGGTGAATTAAAGTTAAATTTCTCTCCCATTCCCATTTCAGCAGCCAAGTCGCAGAATACCTGCCAGTCCGGCTTGGCTTCTCCTGGTGGATCAACTGCCCTGCCAATGCGCTGTACCCTCCGGTCTACCTGGGTTACCGTTCCATCCTTCTCTACCCAACTGGTAGCTGGTAGTACCACATGAGCCAGCCTAGCCGTTTCGGTGAGATAAATATCCTGAACTATCAAGAGTTCCTTCTCCTGAAGCAATCTTTTCACGCGGTTGGTATCTGGGGCAGAGGACATTGGATTTGCTCCCGCAATCCAGAGGACGCTGCATTTTTCGATCATATCCATATACGATAGGCCAGGATTTGAAGGTAGTCCCTGAACTCCCCAATATTCCTCAAAGAGCTTAGCGGTCTCCTCATCTACTGGCTTGAAGCCAGGATAGAAGACCGGAACAGTTCCCATATCTCCGAAGCCTTCTCCATTAATGTGTCCCCTAAGAGGGTTAACCCCGGTTCCAGGTCGACCATAATTTCCAGTGAGCAGAGCCAGGTCAGCCAGGGCTTGAATATTTCCCACTCCGGCCACGTGCTGAGTTATGCCTGCATTGAAGAGAATGCAGGCCGTTTTTGCCTTGGCATAAGTTAGAGCAGCTTCCCTTAGCGCATCAGCTGTAACACCGGCTATCTTTACAAGCTCGGCCAGACTGAGGGAGGTGAGATAATCTCGCAGTTCTGCAAAGCCCTTGGTTCGGCTCTTGATAAACTCTTTGTCCTCGAGCCCTTCTTCCAGAATGATTTTCATCATTGCGTTTAGCAGGGCAACATCGGCTGCTGGGTTCACTTGAAGATGAATATCAGCCAAGAGCCTGGCGGTTATCGTCCTCCTCGGATCTATAACTATGACCTTGGCCCCTTTCCTCTTCGCCCTGATGATTCGGCGGGCAATCATGGGAAAATCCTCCTTTATATTGGAGCCAGCGAGGAGAATGCAGTCAGCCCTTTCCACACTTATTTCTGAAGTCGACATCACTCCTGAACCCACGGTGGAGGTCAGGGCAGGCACCGTGGTGGAGTGACAGAACCGAGAGGCATTATCCATGTTATTCGTTTTCAAAATGCATCGGGCGAATTTCTGCAGTACATAGAGATCTTCATTGGTAAGTTTGCCTGAGTTTATAAGGCCGATAGAATTCGGCTCAGTCTTGTCTAGAGCTTTTATGATTAGCTCCCGGGCCTCTTCCCAAGAGACTTCCTGGAAGGATTCTCCCCTCCTTACTAGCGGCCTTCTCAGCCTATCCCTAGCATATAGGAAGGAGAAGGCGTTCCTTCCCTTAGGGCAGTTCTTCCCCTCATTTACTGGATGCTCCTTCCATGGCTCTATCCCAACCACCTTTCCTGCCTTAACTACCAGATATAAGCCACAGCCGCATCCGCAGTAGGGACAGATAGTGGGCACGTAGTTTACTTCCATTGTTTCTCCCCCGGCTGACAATTACTTCAAATTGCCTCCGCTATCAGCTCGGCGATGTCCTTGATTTGGAGAACGTCCTCCTGGCCCATCGTCGCCAGGCTGTCCTTCAGGTTAATGTAGCAGTAAGGGCAGGCCACTGCCAGAACCTCAGCTCCTACCTCGAGCGCCTGGTTGATCCGAATCTCGCTGAACCTTTCCTCCCGCTTGGTCTCCATCCATATTCTTCCACCCCCACCCCCGCAACACAGGCTATCTGCCCGGGAATTTGGCATCTCGACTAGCTCTAGGCCGGGTATGCTCTGCAAAAGCTCTCGAGGTTCATCATAGATGCCATTGTGCCGACCAAGATAGCAAGGGTCATGGTAGGTCACCTTCTTGCTAAGCCTTTTGGTGAGCTTCAGTTTGCCACTCCGGATGAGCTCTAGAACATATTGAGTGTAATGCATTATCTCAATGTCCTCCAAACCAAGCTCGGGATATTCATTCCTGAAGGTATGGTAACAATGAGGAGAAATGGTCAGGATCCTCTTGACGCCACTTTGGGTGAAAGCTTCGATGTTACTGCTGACCAGGCTTTGGAATAAAGACTCATCCCCTGCCTTGCGGGCGCTTTCACCACAGCAGTTCTCCTTCTCACCCAGGAGACCGAAACTTACCCCAGCTGCCTGCAAGGTTTTGGCCAGGGCAACTGCTATCACTCTCGCCACGGGGTCATAAGCTGGGGTACAGCAGGGAAAGAGCAACAGTTCAACATCCGAGGCGAAGGTCTTAATTCCCAATCCCTTAGCCCAAGCAGCTCTCTTTTCCCTGGCTTCCCCGAAAGGATTTCCCACACCTCCGAGGTTGGCCAGGGTTAGCCTCAGGCTCTCCGGAACTGCTCTCCACTCGACGCCTATCCGGCGCAGCGCCCTCATAACGTTGATGAGGTTCACCTTACGGGGACAGCGTTCTACGCAGGTATTACAGCTGGTACAAAGCCAGATTTCTTCCCTGTCTAGTTCCACCAGGCCTAACTGCGCTTGATGCATTAGGAGGCGAGGGCTGAAGGTTCGAACCAGATTCCAGGGGCAGCTTCCGGTACAGACGCCACAACTGAAGCACAGGTTGAAGTCACCTCCCCCCGCCTCGATCACCGCCTCGGCTGCTTCTTTAAAAGGAGCTACTGCTTCCA
>CAZYDA010000096.1:0-3664 GCA_964645275.1 uncultured Dehalococcoidia bacterium
CGCTCACGTTATCCCCCACTTCCTCAGCACGCGCGGTGAGGGTGATCTTCCCCGGGGTGAGCTCCCCACCGGGGGTGATGATCAGGCGGATGATGCCACCTCCATCACGAGCGAAGACGGAGGCGGTTCGGGTGGCGCGCAGGAACTCGGGGACGGATATCAGCGCCCGGGTGTTATAGCTCTGGGGGATGAGCTGTTTGTAGTTGGGATAGGTGCCCTGAAGAAGCTGGGAAACCATCTCCAGGTTCTCCAGTCGGAAGAGGATCTGGCTCCGCTGGGGATTGATCATCACCTCGACAGCTTCCTCCTGATCGCGCAGAAAACGGTCGAGCTCCCGAAGCGTACGGGCGGGGATGATGATGCTGGCATCCTCAGCCACCTCTTTTTCGAGGGCAACCTGATCCACGGCCAGTCGGAAACCATCGGCGGCGGCCAGGGTCACCGCACCGCCGCTGAAGTGAGCATGAACTCCAGTGAGAACGGGACGGGAGTCCTCGGTGGCTGCAGCGAAGACTACCCGATTTATGGCCGAGCGTAGCAGCTTAGGATCTATCTGGGTAGCTATGCCCTCCTCGATCTGAGGGATGGGGGGAAATTCGGAGGCATTCTGACCCTTGATGCGAGCCTCATATCGGGCACAGCGGAGCTCCAGGGTTAGAGAGTCGGGGGGGAGGTGGAGATCGATGCGCTCCAGGGGCAGAGAGCCCACGAAGTTGGTGAGCAGTCCGGCAGGCACGGCGATGGAACCCTCCTCCTCAACCTCCGCCCCCAGCCAGTAGCTGATGCCGATCTCCAGATTGGTCGCTGACAGCTTAAGTCTGCCCTGATCAGCGGCCAGCAGCACGAAGCCAGTGATGGGCAGAGTGGTTCTGGTGGCCACCGCCCGCCCCACTACCCCCAGTCCCCGGTTCAAATTCTCCTGAAGACATGCAATCCTCATCTCTCCCCCCAAGAGCGTGGTGAAGCTAGTATACAAAAAACAGGCCGAGATTACAAGTTGCCTTCGGGGGCTGAGTCAGCCTGGCCCTTCCGAGCGATCCGGATGGCCGGGAATTCCACCGTGGCCTCCTCAGAAAGCTTAACCTCTACGGTTTCTCGGAGAGGATTCACCTTGACCACCTTCCCTTCCCCCTGTGGAGTGGCCACCTCTTCCCCGGGAGAGGGAAGTTTCCTGCGAGCCTCCAGGTACTGCTCATGCTCAAAGGCCAGGCAGCAAAGAAGTCTTCCACAGATGCCCGAGATCTTGGCCGGGTTAAGCGAGAGCTCCTGGTCGCGAGCCATCTTCACCGAGATCGACTCCAGGGTGGAGAGATGGGTGAGGCAGCATATCGGGCGGCCACACATTCCCAGCCCCCCCACCAGCCGAGCGGCATCTCGAGCTCCCACCTGCCTCAGCTCGACGCGCGTCTTTAGCCGGGAGCCCAGCTCCCGGAGCAGGGCGCGGAAGTCTACCTTGCCTTCGGCGGTGAAGTAAATCACCAGGTGAGTTCCTTCAAAATTGTATTCCGCCGCCAGCAGCTTCATTGGCAGATCATGTTTAGTCACCAGCTCGCCACATACCTTCAGGGCTTCCTCTTCCTTCTTTTTCAGCTCCTCAAGTCGGGCGGTATCCTCCGGCCCGGCCTTTCGCAGCACAGGTTTAAGTTCCTCTCCAAGCTGGCTCTCCAGGACCTGTCGGGGGGCGATGACCACCCTCCCTGCCACCGGTCCCCGCGGGGTCTCCACGATGGCCCAATCTCCTACCTGAAAATCTATCCTCTTGGGATCGAAGTAATATACCGGTCCAGCTGACCTGAAACGCACCCCAACAACTTCAGGCATAGGTTACCTCTTTCAGCTTTTGCTGCGGTCCGCAACCATCTCCGCTCTGGGAAGGTCGAGCATCAAGACCTCCAGCGCCAGCCGGGGATTGGCGTTCTGCTCCAGCTCCCAGTCGGCTCGGCGAAGGGAGTCTAAGGTCCGCCCAATTTCGGGCAAGGTATAAAGGCGGGCCCTCTGGTGGAGGAGTTCCTTCAGGTCCAGGTTGGTAATGAACTCCCCGCAGCCGCTCTTAGCCAGGAGAAGGTCTCGCCACCAGCCAGCCCAGAGTCGAAGTAACTCAGCAACCCTCTCCCGACTCAGCTCAGCAAGCTTAGCTGAAAGGGCAAAGCGCTCAGAAAGACTCGCTTCCTCCGCTTGCAGAAGCTCCCTGAGCCAAGCTTCACGCTCCTCGAGCAACCTCCTGTCCCTCAGGGCCGAGATGGCCCAGCCAAGGCATCCTCGGGAGAGCCGCCCCAAGAGCTCGGCCTGTGACTCGTCCACCCCGAACTTTTCCCGGAGCACTTCCTTTACTCGGGAAAGGGAAAGGGGCTGCAGCTCAATCCTCTGACAGCGGGAGACAATGGTGGGAAGGAGGGCCTCCGATGTCTCAGCCAGCAGAACAAAAACCGTAGCCGGTGGGGGCTCCTCCAGCACCTTCAGAAAGCAGTTGCTGGCCTCCTCGCTAAGGTACTCGGCACCATTTATGATGAAGACCCGCTGCCCTTCCTCATAGGGCTTGAGGCTCACCCACTGCTGAAGCCCTCTTATCTGAGCAATCCCGATCTCCTTGTCCCGCCGCTCGATGAGCTGCACGTCGGGGTAATTACCCGCGAGGATGCGCTGACAGGCGGAACAGCTCCCACAGGGCTTCTCCTCCCCCCGACAATTCAGGGCACAGGCCAGGTCGAGCGCCAGGGTGAGCTTCCCCACATGTCGCGGACCCACGAACAGCCAGGCGTGAGGGAAGCGCTGACCTCCCAGGGCACGCTGAAGAAAGCTTACAGCTCTTTCCTGCCCGATCGCTCGCCACATTCAGATCTACGACCACTTCATTTTTCCAGCTTGCCGACGGCGTACTCCAAGGCCTTTTGCAGGAGACCTTCGTCTACCTTCCCCCTGAGGGAAGGGGTTTCAAAGATCCGCCGGGGGATTCGGAGGTCCTTCAGGGAAAAGCCCTCACGGAGTTTGAAGTGGCGTTTCTGCTGAAGTATCCTCTCCCCCAGCTGCTGAAGCTGGTCAGGGGAGAGGTCGAAGCCCAAAAGGCTCAATGCCTCAGTGACCAGCTCCGGACGGTATATGCCCCGGGCGAAGAAGCAAACCACCAGACTGGAAAGTATCTGTCGCCAGCCTTCCTCGCTCAGCAAGGACTCGACCAGCTCCTCGGGAGCAAAGGGCTTATCCAGAGGCCTTTTCTGGTCGAGGCTGTAGCCAGCGTTGTCGAGATGGCTGTGCCGCGCTCCCAGCAGATATCCCAGATGAGATGCCGGGCCGGTGTGGTATCCCGGCATCTCATTCCCTCCAAAGGCGAGGGCGAAGTCTTCCCCGCCATATTGGGAGGAGGCTCTTTCCACGCCACGAGCTAAAGCCTGGTAAAACGCGTTCGGTTGCCTTAAGATGAACTCTAGTCCCCTTATATAGGTGGGGTAGTCTCCCCAGGAGAATTTCAGCCCCAGTGTCTCCTTCTCCGAGATGAGCCCCTTCTCCTGGGCCTCGGTAGCCCAGGCCAGTACCACCCCAGTGCTCATCGCATCAATTCCCCAGGCCTCGATGCGGTCCATCAACTTCAGCACGCCAACGGGGTCGGAGCCACCAAGCATTGAGCCCAGGGCATAGAGGGGCTCATAGTCATATGAAATCATGGAGG
>CAZYDA010000097.1:0-3664 GCA_964645275.1 uncultured Dehalococcoidia bacterium
CCTATAGAACTCCTTGCGCCTATCGGGGGTCTTGTTCCTGTGAATACTTTGCTTGATGCAGTAGTGGGTGGGGGAGGGGCTAGCGCTGTTGAGAACTGAAGACCTGGCCACCGGGCTGGCCTTGCTAGGCCACTACGCCTATGTCACCACCTTTCCGAGGGGCATGCTGGTGATTGACGTTTCAGACCCTAGACATCTGGAGAAGGTGGAAGCCTTGGAAGTACGGGGTAGCCGACCGCGAGTATCCGACTCGCTGCTCTATCTTATCGAAGACAAACGTTTACACCTCATTCATGTCTCATCCCCTACCTCGCCACGGGAGGTTGGCTCCTACACGGCGCCCGGTGTGCCTGAGACAGCAGGAACTGGGCTACCAGGTAACCTGCTGGATCAATTTTTCGATGTAGCGACATCTGGGCAATATGTATTCCTAGCATCGAGTCTCTCCGGTCTAAGGGTGCTTGACATATCAGACCCAACATCACCCCGGCAAGTAGCGCAACTCGACACTCCAGGCGTGGCGAACAGCGTAGTTGCTCAAGGTAACTACGTGTATCTGGCTGCCCATTCTGCTACTAAAGGAGAGCAGTGCTGGAGCTGCCTACAGATAGTAGACGTCTCTGACCCTTATCGCCCCTCGCTAGTTGACTCGGTGGAAACCGAGGGTTACAAGGGCTCCATTGTTTTGGCCAACGGCTATATCTACTTCGTAGACTTGCAGACCCTCTGGGTGGTGGATATTTCCCACTTCACTGGAGGAATCAGGAACAGAACAGGCTCGTCTGCTACAGCAACGAAGGGAGAATTCTACCAACCGTATGTTTCCGACCAATGCTACAACAAATTAGCTCAAGGTGTGAGCTGTGGATTGCCAAGGACAGCTATCTCATACGCCAACATCCTAGGCCTTGCAAAAGCCCCACAGCCCGAACCTTAAAAGTCGTCCAGATCTGGTGAGGAGTTCTCCCCCTCGGGAACCTTTAGCCAGATGCGGTAGAGCTTTTCTCCGGTGGTCTCAAAGCACTTGAGTCCTTCAAAGCTTACCTCTTCTACCTCAACCTCCCCCAATTCCCTGGCCTGCTCCAGCCAGTTCCTGAAATGAGCCCCACCGCCGAAGTAAACCTTCACCCATCGGTTGCCATGCTCGTCTATCTTCTCTCGAACCTTTTCCTCTTCGGCTAACCTCTCTCTGACTTCCTCGCCTGACTCCACCCCTTAAGCACCCTCCCCAAGATGTTTAAGCAGCTCTGGTTCTAGCGAGCTCTTTGGCAAGGCTCCTACCTTCCGGTCAACCAGCACGCCGTTTCGAAAGATGAGCAGAGTGGGTATGGACATGATTTGATACCTTCTGGCCAAGGTAGGGTTCAGATCAACATTCAACTTGCCAAAGGTGATCTTCCCGCGATAGGTTTTCGCCAGCTCCTCGATCACCGGGGCAATTAGACGACAGGGGGCACACCAGGGAGCCCAGCAGTCGACCACCAGCAGGGGATATTTCTTCACCGCCTCCTCAAAGTTAGCGTTGTTTAACTCCAGTACCAGTGGGAGCCTCTTCGTTTCTTCCACCAGCTCCACTCCCAGTCGGCCGTCCTCTTGCTCCGTGAACTTCAGGGGGAGTTCCGCTCCCTTGAAGGAGGTCTCCAACCTCGACCTGGCCTCCTGAAGCAGATGGTACCTGCCCTGATTTTCATAAGTTTTTAACTTCTCGAAAAGCCCTTCCAGCTTGAGGTAGCCCTTGAAGAATTCCGAGAGAACTTGCTCTAATTCCTCCAGCCCCTTCATCCTCTCCCTCTCTTCGAGAGTTAGCTCTCCAGCCTCGGCCAACCTCTCTCTTAACCTCAGCGGAAGGTTCTCCTCCCATCTAGTCACTGCTCTCTCCTTTCGAAATTAAGTCCTCCTCGTCGACTAAAGTCCTTTCCAGCTCTCCTGCTCCAAGGCTAAGAACCTCTGCAGTTCCTCCTGGTTCATAACTGTGGTTTTGACCTCGACTTCAAATCCCAGTTCCTCTAGAGGACGCTTGACGCTGGTTACCAAATAATCCTTAATTGGAATGTTGGGAAACGGAAAGGCGAAAGTCAAGACTACCTTGTTGCCCTCAAGAGTTTTGTCCTTGACTATTCCGAGCTCGACCAAGGTGCGATCAATTGCCGGATGTTTCACTTGGCCGATTACCCGTTCGAGTTCCTCCTCCGATATGGAAATCATAACCGCCTCCTTACTTTACTAGAAGTCAAACTAATTTTCATCCTCTTGTATCTAGTTGTTTTAAGCCAAGTACCCAATCCAGGCACCATTCACTTTCAGGGCTCATCCCCTTGACGACTCTGAACTATTTCACAGGATAACTTTACCGGTTATTAACCACCCTCTTCCATACATCCTCAGCACATCTTGGCAAAACGTTAAGCGCTGGCTCAGGGGAAAGCTCTGGCTGGGTAGTATGTATCAAATCGAGCACATCGTAAACAGTGAACTTTTTCAAAATTGCTTGACCCAGCAGATCCACCAAACTAACTAAGTTAGTATCTCCGTATAATTGGGCTCCGACCAGGGTTAGGTCATCCTCCCGAAAGATCAACTTCCCCTCTACTGGCCTTGCTCCTTCCAACATCTTATAGATATTTGTTGTTTTAGCTCTTCCTACCAGGTACTTTATGCCCTTTTCCTTGACATACCTCTCTGTAACCCCCGCCATGCCAAAGGTCGTATCGAAAACCTTTGTTCCTGCAGGGTTTACTACCCCAGGAAACGCCCTTTGACTACCAAATAAATTCCTTGCCAGCATTCTGCCCTGCAGCGCAGCATTACTTCCCAGTCTTCCAGGAAGATAATCTTGAGTCACCGGGGAGACTACTTTTATCAGATCACCTATAGCAAAGATATCCTCTACCGAGGTTCTAAAATATTCATCCACCTCGATGCCTTGTCTATCACCTTTAATGCCAGCGTTTAGAGCCAGGCTGACCGCCGGTGCTACCCCTATGGCTAAAATCACTACATCGGCCGGGATCTCCTTCCCATCACAAACAACCTTTTCAACTTTTCCCTCACCTTCGAACTTGGTTACCTTGCTCTCGGTATATATTTCAACTCCGTTTTTGCGCAGCTCTTCCTCAGCCACCACGCAGAACTCGTCGTCCAGGGAAGCTTCAAGTAAGTGCGGTAGGAGTTCAATGATCGTTACGTTCTGACTGGCTCTCTCCTTAATGACGTAGGCGAACTCTACCCCTATGTACCCACCACCAACAATGACCACGTTTTTTTGTTTCGGGCGAATCCAGAAGTTCAACCAATTGCTTTAGATCCTCAAAGTGTCTAATAGTAAGAATGTTCCTAAGGTCCACTCCCGGAATTAGCGGCTTGATGGGATCGGATCCCGTGGCCAGTACAAGCTTTTTATATTTGAAAGAATCATTGGCACACTTAACAAGCTTCTGCTTAGGGTCAATCTGCCTTGCTTGATCAATGAATAGTTCGGCGTTCCATCTGGTAACTAATGTATCTGGTGCAATCACCTCATCTATAGTCGTTTTCTTGGCCAAGGCATAAGGCATGGCGCAGTGGTTTATCATCACCTTATCCGACCTTATCGCTCCCAGCTTTGCTTCTGAGCTCATCAGGCGGCATGTTCGGATGCACTCTCGAAGTGCTGGACCACCCCCAA
>CAZYDA010000098.1:0-3594 GCA_964645275.1 uncultured Dehalococcoidia bacterium
GTGAGGGCTAAGCTCTCAGAGCGCTTCCTTCAACTGCCGAAGATCGAGTCAATGGCCTCCTCCCTGAAGGAAGCCGTTAAGGGTCAGCGTCTGGCTTACTCGCCGGTTGCTCGAGACTTCGTTCCCTTCACCGTCTACGATCGCTATCGCCTGTTTCCCGGGGCCAGTTTCAGAGGGCCGGCCATCGTGGAGGAAAGGGAATCCACCGTTGTAGTGGGTGAGGAGGCCTCCGTCTCGGTGGACGAATATGGATTCCTCTGGATAAGCTTAGAGGGGGCAAGAAGATGAGGCCAAGATTTGATCCGATAACTCTGGAGATCCTGTGGCGCCGGCTGATCTCCATAGTGGATGAGGCCGATGCCTCGGTGGCTCGCACCGCCTTTTCTAGCCTTCTGCGCGATGCCCATGACTATACCTGCATCTTTACCGATGCCCAGGGCAGGCTGCTGGCTCAGGGAACCTTCTGTACGCCGGGGCAGGCTGGGGCAATGATGCTGGGCGTAAGGGAGTGGATCAACAGGCTCCCGATAGAGAAGTACCGGCCGGGCGATGTTTTCATCACCAACGACCCCTGGCTTCTGGCAGGCCATCTTAACGACGCCTGCGTGATGAGCCCCATCTTTTATCGAGACCGGGTGGTGGGGTTTACCGCCTGCGTTTTCCACCACTCTGATATCGGAGGGCGGGTGTCCTCGGACAACCACGATGTCTATGAAGATGGTCTGTTCATCCCTCCGGTCAAGCTCTACAATGCTGGCGTTCTCAACGAGGCCGTTCTCGATCTGATTCGCTGGAACGTTCGCACCCCGGAGCAGGTGATCGGGGATATTCGGTCTCAAATTGCGGCTAATCATGTTTGCTCGGAGAAGATCATTGAGATGATGGAGGACGTCGGGCTGGATAGCCTGGATGAGCTGGCTGATGAGATCCTTGATCGGACCGAGAGAAGCATGAGGCAGGCCATCGAACAGATTCCTGACGGCATCTATCGACATGAGGGCTTGGTGGAGGGAGCTGGGGGTCGGGAGGACATCCGGATCAGTGTAACGGTGGAGGTGAAGGGGAGCGATATAGTGGTGGACCTTGCTGGCTCATCTCCTGAGGTGGATTGGGGAGGCAACGTGGTTTATAATTTCACCTATGCTTACGTTTTCATGGCCCTGAAGAGCATGCTCGACCCGGAGATACCCAATAATGAAGGCTGTTCGCGCCCGATAGCCCTGAAGGCCCCTGAGGGGAGCGTGGTCAACTGCCGATTCCCTGCAGCCGTAGCTGCTCGGCTGCAGGTAGGTCACTTCATGACCGAGATGGTTTATCAGGCCTTGGCCCCAGCTATGCCGAAGCGGATCATAGCCTGCAGTGGAGGAACACCAGCTTGGATGAACGTTTTCTACGGGAAGCGTCATGATGGCAGGAAGTTTCACAGCGTGTTGATCCGGGGTGGAGGAATGGGGGCAAGTTACTTCCAGGATGGGCGCAGTTGTGTCATCTTTCCCGCCAACGGGGCCAATACTCCCTGTGAGATCTTTGAGAGCGAGACTCCCCTGATCATGGAGAGGCGAGAACTTCTCCCTGACTCTGGAGGGGCGGGCAAAAGTCGAGGGGGGCTGGGACGAGAGGTCGTCTTTCGGGTGCCCAATGACGAATATGCTCCCGCTTCCCCAGTGGCCATTGGAATCCAAGGGGGGAGATTCAAATATCCGGCTCAGGGGGTATTCGGTGGGAAGCCGGGGTCGAAGGCCAAGTTCCTGATCAACGGCGTTCCCCAAGATCCGGCCGCCCTGAACTTCGCCCATCCAGGAGATGTGATAACCTTCCATAATCCTGGCGGCGGAGGATATGGTGATCCCCTCGAGCGTGACCCTGAGCTGGTGGAGCACGACGTGATCAGCGGGTACGTCAGCTTGGAAAAGGCTGCCAAGGACTACGGGGTGGTCATCAACCCAACAAGCATGAAGCTGGATCTGGAGGCCACTAAAAACTTGCGAGAGTCGCTTCGAAGAGCTAAAATGTCGAAAACATCAGGACAGGGGAGGTGAGATTCGACAGAAGTGATCGATAGGGGCAGAACCACAGGTCAAATTAAGAGAGGAGGTGTTAGATGAGAAGAAGCTTAAGTCTGATAATGCTGGTAGTAGCGTTGCTGGTGATAGCTTTGTTGGTCGCTGGTGGTTGTGCTAAGAAGGCCACGCCATCGCCGACGCCGTCACCTGCGCCGAAGCCAACGCCAACGACGCCGGTTGCCAGCCCTACGCCCACCCCGAGTCCCAGTCCAACGCCGGTCAAGCCCATAACCCTGAAGTTTGCTAACTTCCCTCCTGCTCCAACCTTCCCTTGCGTCTCCATGGAGAGGTGGGCTAAGGAGGTGGAGAAGCGGACCAATGGGAAGGTCAAAGTTCAGACATTTCCTGGTGGGACCTTGCTCGGGGCGAAGAATATGTTCGATGGAGTTCTAGCTGGCACGGCTGACATTGGCTGTGACTGCACCTCGTACTTCCCGGGCCGCTTCCCACTGCTGGCGGGCAACGACTTGCCGGTGGGCTACACTTCTGCTACGCAGGCTAGCCACGTCCTTTGGGATCTCATCCAGGAGTTCAAGCCGAAGTCGCTGGCTGATTTTAAGGTTCTGCATGCCTATACCTGCGCTCCGGCTTACATCCAGAGCAAGGACCCGATAAGGAGCTTGGAGGACCTCAAGGGCTATGAGCTGAGAGCTTCTGGAACAGGGGCTACGATCCTGAAGGCGCTTGGTGCCGCCGCCGTCGGCATGCCTCAGTCAGAGGTGCCCGAGGCCTTGCAGAAGGGAGTCATTAAGGGATATGCCTCCTCCCGCGAGGTGCTCATGGACTTCAAATACGCCGAGATCGTGAAATATGTTACCGACTATCCGATGTTTGTCGTTTCATTCGTGGTGGTGATGAATAAGAATAGCTGGAACTCCTTGACCGATGAAGTGAAGAAGGTGCTGGATGGTTTGGGCGAGGAGCAGTCAGTCTGGACCGGGCAATATATGGACAAGCACGTCGAGGAGTCCATGAAGTGGGCCCAGGAGAAGGAGGGCGTAAAGGTAATTAAGCTGTCTCCGGAGGAAAAGGCCAAGTGGGATGCAAAGCTTAAGCCGCTGATTGACAAGTGGCTAGAGGATACTGAGGCTAAGGGACTGCCGGCGAAGAAATTCCTCGACCGGATGCATGAGCTCCAAGCCAAGTATAAGTAATATTTTAAAGACAGGTAGGGAAGATCAGTGTGAGGGGTGCCCAACGGCCCAACGGCCGTTGGGCACCCTCGTGGGTGTTTTTGTTGAGAAATGGTTCACCGCCTTGGAAAGCTGGTTGAGGCTCTGAACCGCTGGGCCAGTTGGCTGGCTGGTGGCTTGCTGGTAGCTCTAATGCTTCTTACAGTGGCCAATATGATTATGAGGGAGGTATGGGAGCCATTTGCTGGCACAGCGGAGATGGTGGGTTTTCTGGCAGCCCTGGTGGCTGCGCTGGCGCTGGGCTATACCCAACTTCGTCGAGGTCATACCTGGGTGGATATCTTGGTTGCTAGGCTTCCCAAGCGGACTCAGGCGCTCATTGATAGCTTGATGTTCTT
>CAZYDA010000099.1:0-3570 GCA_964645275.1 uncultured Dehalococcoidia bacterium
CTCGCCAGCGGGAGCTGGCGAAGGGGGGGCGGGTGGTGATGGCCGGACGAGACATTGGCACCGTAGTTCTCCCCCAGGCCGACCGCAAGATATTCCTCTCCGCCTCGCCTGAGGAAAGAGCTCGCCGTCGCCATCAGCAGCTACTGGCCCAGGGAAAGCAGGTACCTTTCGAGGAAACCCTGGCTCAGCTCAAGCTAAGGGATGAGATTGACAGCCAGCGGGCCGTTTCTCCCTTGAAGCCCGCCCCAGATGCGAGGATAATCAACACGGATGGGCTAGGCGTGGAGAAGGTGGTCGCCGAGGTCGTGAAGCTGGTAGGGCAAGTTTGAGGGGTTATCATGCCCTTCTTTTACGCCCTCTGCAACCTAACTATGAAGGGTCTGCTCCTCCTGCTCAGTGACTGGGAGGTGGAGGGGAAGGAGAACGTGCCACGTAGTGGCCCGCTCATTGTGGTGGCCAACCACTTGAACCTGCCTGACCCCCCGCTGCTGACGGCCAGCATCCCCCGACGGATAATCTTCATGGCCAAGGAGGAACTCTTCTACTCCCGAGGCGGACCGTTCGTTCGCTGGTTCGGTGCCTTCCCCGTGCGACGCGGCGAGCTTGATCGCGAGGCCATTCGCCAGGCAATAAAAGTGCTGGAGGAGGGCCTGGCACTGGGAATGTTTCCCGAAGGGCGGCGAAGTCCTAACGCTAGGTTGATCCAAGCCGAGCCAGGCACAGCTCTCATCGCCCTGCGTACGCGCGTCCCCATCCTTCCGGTGGGCATAAGCGGGACGGAGAAGGTGAGGGACCTGGGCATCCTTCGACAGAGGCCAAGAATAAGGGTGAGCATCGGGCAGCCCTTTACCCTTCCCTTTGATAGTCGCCCCTCCAAGGAAAAGCTTTCCCAAGCCACCGACTTCATCATGCGGCGGATCGCCGAACTTCTGCCGCTGGGGTACCGCGGAGTTTATGGAGAGAGAGGTTTATCTGGCCAGTGAAATGGGGTTTTGCTCCGGCGTTAGACGGGCCATAAAGATCGCGGAGCAGGCCCTGAGGGAGCTGGAAGAGGTCAGGAGCCTGGGGCCTATCGTGCACAACCGCCAGGTAGTGAGCTACCTTGAAGGCCAAGGCTTGAAGGTGGTAGAAAGCCTGGAGGAGTTGGGGGAGGGACCGGTGTTCATCCCCTCCCATGGCGTGGGGCTGGAGGTTTTGAAGAAGTTGAGGGAGAGAGGGCTCAGGGTGATCGATGCTACCTGTCCCATAGTTCGTCGGGCACAGAAGGTGGCACAGAGACTTCATCGGGAGAATTTTCAGGTGTTGGTATTCGGCGAGGCTCATCACTCAGAGGTTCGAGGAATAATCTCCTGGGCCGGGGGAAAGGCCATGGCGGCGCTGAAGGCACCCCAGATTTTTCCCCTGCCCCATCGTCTCGGAGTGCTCTCCCAGACTACCCAATCCCTCACCAGGTTCAACCAATTTCTGGCTGAGCTTCTCACTTCCAATCTCTCCCAGCTTCTGGAGCTGCGCGTCTTTAACACCATCTGCGAGGCCACCTCCAAGCGGCAGGCAGCCGCCCTGGAACTGGCTGGTCAGGTGGAGCAGATGATCGTCATCGGTGGATATGACAGCGCCAATACCAACCGTCTGGCTGAGCTCTGCTCCTCCATCGTCCCCACCTTGCACATCGAGTCAGCAGCCGAGCTCGACCTTGAAGAACTTGAGGCCAAGCGCATCGGGGTTACCGCCGGGGCCTCAACCCCTGACTGGGTCATCCAAGAAGTGGTGGAGAAGCTTAAACGAAGTGCTCGCAAAGCTAAAGGCCTTGCCTGATTAAGCTCGGGATTGTAAACTTCAAGATGAATGAGCAGTCAGGTTTATTTCACCGACCTGCGCACCACCTCCGGCAAGGACATCTTCACCAAGCTGGGCAAGCTTCTGAAGCAGTCCGGATTTTATGAGTTTATCCAAGAAAATGACCTAGTAGCCCTAAAACTACACTTCGGAGAGGAGGGCACGCTGGCCTTCATTCGCCCACCTTATGTTGGCTTCGTGGTGCAGAAAATAAAGCGTCAGGAGGCCCGGGCCTTCCTCACCGATACCAACACGGTTTACAAAGGCAGTCGCTCAAACTCTGTCGACCACCTCCTCACCGCCCTGAGGCATGGCTTCTCGCCCGAGACGGTCGGCGCCCCGATCATCATCTCCGCTGGACTGAGAGGGCAGGATGCCTTCAGGGTGGAGGTGAATCTCAAGCACTTTCGGGAGGTAAGGCTGGCCGCCGAGCTGAAGGACATAGATAAGCTGGTCTGCCTCTCGCACCTCACCGGTCATGTACAAACTGGCTTCGGGGGCGCCATCAAGAACCTGGGGATGGGACTGGCCACGAAGTCTGCCAAATTGGCCATGCATTCCCTGACCATCCCGCTGACTCTGGAGGAAAATTGTCGAGGCTGTGGGATATGCCTGAAGCATTGTCCGGGGCAGGCCATCAGGCTGGAGGAGCGAGGGGGAAGAAAGGTGGCGGTGATAGAGTCCTCCACCTGCCTCGGCTGCGGGGAGTGCATCGGCGTCTGTCCCTACGGCGCTATGGAAATCCAGTGGAACGAGAGCGCTCAGAACCTCCAGGAGAAGATCTGCGAACATGCTTACGGAGTGGTGAAAAGCGTGCCCGTCTTCTACCTCAACTTCCTCCTCGACATCACGCCTGCCTGTGATTGCCTCGACTTCTCCGATGCTCCCATCGTGCCCGACATCGGCATCCTGGCCTCCAGAGACCCGGTGGCCATCGACCAGGCCTCGGTTGACCTGATCAATCAGCAAAAGGGCCTGCCCGGAACGGCTTTGGAGGGGGGATTCTCGCCCGGCGAAGACAAGTTTAGAGCTCTTTATCCCGAGGTAGATTACACGGTTCAGCTAAAATATGGGGAGGAGATCGGGTTAGGCTCCCGCCGCTACCAACTGGTGAGGGTGGACTGAGCTCGGCAACTTGTTTTGTCGGGGCTTATCTCTCGGAAAAGCTTTCCTCGATGATCTTCTGGAAGTGGAGCCCGTATAGGGCGAGCGTCATCGCCTCGGGGAAGGAGCGGCGGTATTTCAGCAGACTTTTGGCCAGCAGCTTCCAGTAGTACCGCCTGAATTTACTGACGATCCCCAGGTACCAGATGGACTTCAGAAAGGCCTTCACGTCCTCGAGACGAAGGGGCCTTTTCCTCTTTCTTACTGGCCGATATTCCTCCAGGAAGGTGAGGATGCGTTCATAGTATTTCTTGGGCGAGTAAATCGTCCTCAGCACCCTTTTATACCCGCTGATCAAGAATTGCGGGTCCATCTTGGGGATGAAGTTCAGCGAGCCATCCACGTTGTTCCCGGAACACTCCTTCAGCAGCCGTCCCTCCCTCTTCAGCCGCTCATATAGCTTCGTCCGGGGCAGCGCCTGGAGAAGTCCCACCATGGCGGTGACTATTCCGCTTCTCTGAATGAAGTTTATCTGGCTGTCGAAGACGTGAGGGGGATCATTATCAAAACCAATGATGAAGCCACCGAAGACCCCCATCCCATGATTCTGTATTCTCTTGACCGAGGCAG
>CAZYDA010000100.1:0-3556 GCA_964645275.1 uncultured Dehalococcoidia bacterium
TACTACCCTTCATTTGCGCCTCAAGAATGTGGGGGTTCTTCCTGCTGAAGCCGCCCGAAGGCTTTGCTCTGTAGGACCCACGGTCCGAGGATCGGGTATCGCTATTGATAGCCGGGTTGACCATCCCTATGCTGCTTATTCACAAGTTCCTCCCAGGGTGATGAGCAAACCGGAGGGGGATGTCTGGGCTCGAACCTTGGTCCGCCTTGAGGAGACCCTGGAATCGGTAAATGTTATCCGGCGGGCACTGGAGCAGATGCCTCCGGGGGATATCATGGCCGAGGTTAAGGAAATCCCCCCCTGGCGTGAAGGAATATCCTATGTTGAGGCCCCCCGTGGTGAAGCTATCCATTATGTTTTGACCGGTCCGGATAACCGCCCCTACCGTTGGCGAGTAAGAGCCCCTACTTATGCTAACTTGCAATCCATTCCCACCATGCTTCAGGGTAATTTTATCGCCGACGCTCCCATAATTATCGGCAGCATTGACCCCTGCTTCTCCTGTACCGATCGGCTTGAGGTGGTCGATGTTAGAAGGAATAAGGTAAGGGTTTATACTCGGGAAGAACTTAGAGAAATGAGCCGGAAGAGGTAGCCCAATGCTGGGGAGTAAATTAAAGGAAGCGCTTATCTGCTTAAAGAACCTCAGGGTCACTTTACCCTATCCTGCCGAGCCGGCACCCCCGCCTGAGGGGTTCCGGGGGAGGTTGGAGGTTGATATCGACAAATGCATTGGCTGTGGTGCCTGTGCCAACGCTTGTCCCCCGAGGCTTATCAGCGTTATAGAGCTCGATGGCAGAAGAATCATTGAGTTCGCTCTGGGGAAGTGCACCTATTGTGCTCGCTGTGCTGAGGTTTGCCCGGAGCAGGCGATTTCTATGAGCCAGGAATTTGAGCTGGCGACGGAGAATAAGAGCGATTTGAACATCACCGTTGAACTAATCATGGTGAGATGCGAGCAGTGCGGCAGGGCATTTACCACCCGGCGGATTGTGGATAAGCTCAGCGCCCAATTGCCGGAAGAGGTTGAGATCGAGCCAGCGGCTCTGGATTGGCTTAAGCTTTGCCCCAACTGCCGCAAGCTCCGAGAAGGACAAAAAATCAGCGAGGGCTTAGCTCTATGTTAGGTTTACTTTTTGCTCTTTTACTTGTACCTCTGATAGGAGCCTTCGCCTGTTATCCGCTAAAGGGGCGAAGGAGCGACCTCGTGCCGGCGATCTTGGCCGGGTTAACCTTCGCCCTAGGTATAGCAGCAATAGCCTGGGGCTACCCCCAGAGTAAAGAGTTCCTGCTGGGCATATCCTGGGTTAACTGGATTGGGACTGCGCCTGAGACATTGTTTGGCTTTCTTCTCGACCCTCTGAGCTCGCTTATGCTCCTCGTAATCGTCGTTATCGGTCTCTTGGTGGTGGCCTATTCAGCGGAATATCTAAGTCCCAGAAACAAAGACCACGCCTTTGAGAAGCCGGTGGGAAATTATTACTTCTGGATGCTTTTGTTCATCGGCTCAATGATAGGGGTTGCCATTTCGCCGAGCTTCCTTCAGCTTTTTATCTTCTGGGAGCTCACCACCATCTGTTCCTGGGCTTTGATCTCCTACACGAAGGAGAGGGAGGCTTTATTTAATGGGTTCAAGGCCCTGATCATGACCCATCTGGGCGGGCTATGTTTTCTCGCCGCTTTAACTCTCCTGTTCATAAATACGCACTCCTTTTCTTTCAGCGCCCTTGATGCCCTTGGGCCGGGGATGAGATTGATGGTCTTCATCCTGCTGCTCGTTGCTGCCTGGGCCAAGGCGGCCCAGGTTCCCTTCTTCACCTGGCTCCCTGATGCCATGGTAGCACCAACGCCGGTGAGCGCCTACCTCCATGCGGCGGCCATGGTCAAGGCCGGCGTCTATCTTATGGCCCGGGTGGCCGCGTCCAATGCCGGGCTCACGCATGCTGCCGGGCTGGTGATGGCCATTATGGCGGTGATCACCATGGTAGTTGCGGTAATTCTATACTTCATCCAGGACGACCTCAAAAGGCTTCTAGCCTTCTCCACCATCGGGCATCTTGGATATGTGCTCTTTGGCGTCTCTTTAGGAATCCTTGGTTCGACCACCGGATTTCAGGGCGGGGTGCTTCATATTATCAACCACGGCTGTGCCAAGGGACTTTTGTTCCTGTCGGTGGGGGCTATAGCTTATGCCACGGGTTCTAAGAGCATCAGTGAGCTCAGAGGGGTTGGGCGGAGGATGCCACTTGTTTCCACAGGATTCATCATTGGCCTTTTTGCGGTGACCGGGATCCCGCCTTTCTCCTGCTTCTGGAGCAAGTTCATGATGTTCACCGGGGCCTTTGAGCTTGGAGGGATTGCTGGACCCCTCTTAGGGGTGGTCGTGGTGCTGGAGAGCCTGGCCGCCTTCGCCTGGTATCTATTCGTGGGACATCGTGTCTTCTTCGGCGAGGTTTCGGAGAAGGCAAAGGTGGCGGCAGCAGATCCACCTCTGACCATCAATGCAACCCTCATCGTGCTCATGGCCCTTTCGGTTCTGGCGCCGCTGATTGGCTATCCTTTCGTTCAATATCTATCCGTGGGGTGTTTTGGGTAACATGGGTCCTTTGTGGATATTGATCGGCTCGCTTTTGCTGCTCCTAGCCGGAGCGCTGATCGCCGTCCCAATGTCCAGGTTCGCCAGGGCTTGCGGCTGGGTGAGCTTTGTCTTCGTCTCCCTAGCCACTATTGGCCTGTTCTGCACCGTGGGCTATGTCTTCACCAGCGGGCCAGTGACCACCATAGAGCCTCTGATCATCCTTCCCGGCATTGGCGCCAGTTTGACCGTATCCGTTGACGCTCTGAGCGCCGTGTTTCTGGCCATCATTGCGCTCGTTTGCTTTTGCGCCACCCTTTACTCTCAAGGCTACCTGCCGTTTTACCGGGAGGAGTCCCTGCTTCGCTACTACCCCTTCCTGCTGACCTTCTATGCCGGTATGGTAGGAGTGGTTTGTGTCTCCGACATGCTCTTCTTCTTCGTCTTTTGGGAATTCATGACCCTGACTTCCTACGCTCTGGTGGTCTACGAGCGGGAGAAGGAGGCCAATTTAAGAGCGGGCTTCCTTTACTTTCTTCTGACTCATATCGGGGTAGGATGCATGTTCATTGCCGCCTTCCTCCTCTATCGAGAGGCTGGCTCATTTGGCTTCGGGGAATTTAAAGAAGCTCTCGGCCTTCTCTCACTCACCAGTCCGGTCCTTGTTCACCTGGTACTGGCACTTTTCTTCATCGGCTTTGCCACAAAAGCTGCCGCGCTGCCGTTCGGGATCTGGCTTCCCGAGGCCCACCCGGTGGCCCCTTCCAGCGTCAGCGCCATCCTCTCCGGAGTGATGATTAAGACCGGCATTTACGGCATCTTGAGGTTGTTTGTTTGGATGTTGCCATTATCCCACGCTTCATACACTTGGGGAGAGATCATCGCCATTTTCGGCGTTATCTCGCTGTTTATAGGTACTTTGTCGGCTTTGGTTCAAGATGATTCCAAAAGAATGCTCGCCTTCAGCAGCATTGGCCAAAT
>CAZYDA010000101.1:0-3536 GCA_964645275.1 uncultured Dehalococcoidia bacterium
TGGGATGTCCTCATCCATCTGGCCAAGGTGCTTTTGCTGGTGATGGTGATTGCCCTAATTGATGTGGTCAATCCCAGGCTGAGGATTGATCAGGCAGTGAAGTATTATTTGGGCCTGGTGCTATTCTCCTTGGGTGGCACTGCCTTTGCGATAATTGGTGTTTAGGGGGACAAATGGGACAGGATTTGATCACCGGAAGCAACCTGATAATAACCCTGTTCTTAATTCACTTCGTAGCTTCTTTATTCGCCGCTGAGTTGCGCAACCTCAGGCTCTCGGTGGTTGCCATCTGCGTTCAGTCGCTTTTCCTGGCCTCAATACTGTTTGCCTTCGCCAAGCTAGGAGCTAACCCCACCCTCTACTGGTGGAGCTTGACCGCCCTAGTGACCAAGGTGATGCTCATTCCGGGGCTCCTCTGGATTTATCTTCGGAGATTCCCAGCGAGGGAAATCAGACCTTATTTGGGGCCTGTACCATCGGTTCTCATCATGCTCCTCTTGGTGGTAATCTTCTACGGTTTTATTCATACACATGTGGAGTTTATCGCTCCCACCCCTGAGGCAACTATAGAGCCGGCCAGGACAAACCTGACCTTGGCTTTGGTCATCTCCTCCCTCGGACTTTATGTCCTCCTGGTGAAGAGAGACACGGTTAAAGTGGTTATCGGGCTGGTCCTTCTGGAGAACGGAGTACACCTTTCTCTGATGACCCTGGCTCCCACTTTACCCGAGACGGCCATAATCGGGATAGTCACCAATGTGATCATCACCGTATGGCTCCTTCTCTACCTTTCGGGGAGGATATATGTGTCCCTGAAAACTACCGATACATCGTCTTTGTCAAAATTAAAGGGCTAGGTGATGGGAAGTTGCCATGGTTGAATCAACCCTTCCTCTGCTGATCTTCCTGGTGCCGGTGGCCTTTTCCGTGGCCATTTTCGCCCTGGGTCGGTTCCATCGCATATTTCGCGAGGGACTGGCCCTCCTCGGCCTGGCGGTAACGCTGGCTATCTCCATCATCATCTTCTACCGGGTGCTCGGTGGGGAAACTCTCACCGCCTGGAACAGGAACTTTTACGTGGATGGATTGAGCGCTCTGATGGAGCTGCTCGGCTCGGGCATGGGATTGGTCATCGCTCTTTATTCGGTGAGATATATTACCCTTCACCAGCTTGGTGCCCCTCTTACCCCATGGAGGCACACCTACTTCTATGGACTTTTGATGTTGTTCCTGGGGATGTTGAACTGGACCTGTGCCAGCAACAGCATGATCATGTTGTGGATCTCACTGGAGGCTACCACCCTCTCTGTAGCTCTCCTAGTTACTTTCTACTGGCTGAGGGAGTCTATGGAGGCAGGGTATAAGTATTTGCTCCTGGTCAGCGTGGGGGTAACCCTGGCCCTCCTCGGCTGCATCCTAATTTACTGTGCCGCCGCTCCCTTGATGCCCGGCCTGCGGCTGATTCCGCTGACCGACCTGGGGAAGGTTGCGGGGGAAATACCGGCCAGCGTAGCTTTGATTGCCTGTGCTTTGCTCGCTGCCGGGCTGGGAACCAAGGCTGGGCTGATCCCCTTCCATGCCTGGCTCCCGGACGCACATGCCGAGGCACCGGTTCCCATCAGCGCCCTCCTTTCCGGGATAGTGATCAAGATCGGCGCCTATGCCATGGCTCGAACGATTACCATATTCGCCCCCCACTATGAAGCCGTAATTACCTTCGTCGCCATCCTGGCCTCCATTAGCATGGTCATCGGCATAGTGGTGGCTTTGGCCCAGGATGATCTGAAGAGGCTTCTGGCCTATTCGAGCATCAGCCAGATCGCCTACGTGATCGAGGGCTTGGGATTGGGCACTTACCTCGGCATATACGGTGGGCTGTTCCATCTGGTAAATCATACCATCGTCAAGGCCCTCTTGTTCCTCTGTGCCGGGGCCTTGATGTACGCCACCGGCAGTCGAAGGATCAGCGAGCTTGGGGGCCTGGCCAAGAAAATGCCGGTCACCGGCTTTTGCTTCCTCATCGGCGCCCTGGCCATTGGAGGAATGCCTCCCTTCAATGGCTTCATGAGCAAGTTTACTTTGTTTGTAGCCGTGGCCGAGAGGGGACTTATCTGGGCGGCAGCGATCGCCATTTTTACCGGGTTACTTACGGTGGCCTGTTTCATTTGGACTGCCTACCGAATATTCTGGACAAAGCCGGAGGTCGGCAATCCCGACACCCCCGCAAAGGAAGTTCCCGTTTCGATGCAGATTTGCATGCTTGTTCTGGCATTGCTCTGCCTCACTCTGGGCATCTACCCTCAGTTAATTTATCCGCTGCTGGATAGTGCCGCCAATTGTGTTCTTCATATATTAGGGGCATGAAATGCGGAAGAAGCTGATAAGGATTTTGAGCTTGCTGACCTTGTCCGGCCTCCTGGCCGGTGTGGCAGCCGGGTGCATTGGCCCAGCACCGCCCCCGCAACCAGGACAAGTGAGGGTTAAGATATCGGTGCAGCCGGTTTATTCCTTGCCCTTGATGTCGCAAAAATATAGCCCCCTGATTGATTATCTCTCCCGGGAGACCGGGTATGAGGTGCAATTCGTTTCCGCCATGAGCTACAGCGGCTACTTCGCCACATTGGAGTCTAACCAGGTAGATATTGGCTTTCAGAATCCAATAGCCTATGTTACTCTAACCAAGACCCGAGGGGCTTACCCTTTGGCCAAAGAGATAAGACCCGACGGTCGGGCTTTGTACCGGGGTGTCATTATCACTCATCGGTCAAGTGAAATTAAGACAGTTCACGACCTAAGAGGAAAGAAGGTGATGATTGCTTCCAGAAGGGCACTGGCTGGCTACATGGCTCAGGCCCTGCTGTGTCAGGAGAACGGCCTCGATGTGGAGCAGGACATGAAGGTCATTTTGGCCGGGACACAGGAAGAAGTGGTGACAGGGGTTTATCACCGGGTCGCTGAAGCTGGCTTCGTACGGGAAGATATTTTGCCACTGATTGCTGAAAGGATAGACCTGGAGGAAATCAAAGTCATTGCCTACACCGATTATTTCCCCACCTGGTGTGTGGCCGGCTTTCGGAATACTGATCCGGTAATCGCTGAGACGGTAAAGCGAGCCTTGCTGAAGCTGGATAAAGAAGTGCCTGAACACAGGAAGATTTTGGACGCGGCGGGCCTTAGCGGCTTTGCCGAGGCAGTTGACGCCGAATATGATAAAGTGAGACAGCTCTTGGACCGGCTTGATATCCCATATTAGAGGAGATAAAGATGGGAAACTGGCTCAAGGCCCTCACCCAAAAGGCCTTTACCAAGGCGCTCTGGGTTTATCATGTAAACACCGGCGCCTGCAACGGATGCGACATTGAGGTGATCAACGTCCTGACCCCCTATTATGATGTTGAAAGGTTCGGCATTAAGCTTGTGGGGTCACCAAGGCATGCCGATGTCCTTTTGGTAAGCGGGCCGGTAACAAGGCAGGTTGTCGATAGTTTAAGGCGGGTCTATGAAGCTACACCCGAGCCCAAACTTATCTTCGCCAT
>CAZYDA010000102.1:0-3534 GCA_964645275.1 uncultured Dehalococcoidia bacterium
CGTGCGGGCTCTTTGGCATTTATGCCCCGGGTGAGGAAGTAGCTCGACTCACCTATTTTGCCCTTTATACCCTCCAACATCGCGGCCAAGAAAGCGCTGGCATTGCCACCAGTGATGGTGATTTCATCCGACTTCATGCCGCCATGGGACTGGTGGCTCAGGTCTTCAGCGAGGGCATCCTGCGCCAGTTGGGAGGAAAAATAGCCATCGGCCACAACCGCTACTCTACCACCGGCTCAAGTCACCCTCGAAATGCTCAACCCATAGTAGTGCAAAGCCCCATGGGAGAGATTGCTCTGGGGCATAACGGAAACCTGGTCAATGCCCACTTCCTCCGCCAAGAGCTGGAGCAGCAGGGTTACGAATTTCATACCTCCACCGACTCCGAAGTGATCGCCAATCTCATCGCCTCAGCCCCGGGGAAGGATCTGGTGGAGAAGCTCAGGTATGCCATGGCCCGACTCCAGGGAGCCTATAGCCTAGTGATCATGACCCGGGACAAGCTGGTAGGGGTTCGTGACCCTTTAGGAATAAGGCCTCTCTGTTTGGGCTCCATCAATGGCAATTGGGTTATTTCCTCAGAGAGTTGTACCTTTGAACAGTTGGGCATGCAGTTCGTTCGAGAGATTGAACCGGGGGAGATAGTGCTCATTGACGAATCGGGGATACAGAGCTTCAGCGGAGCCAGGGACACTAAACGCCGGGCTCTGTGCATCTTCGAGTACATCTACTTCGCCCGTCCTGATAGCGTAATAAATGGGCGCCGACTTTACCTCGCCCGGCAAGCCATGGGGGCCGAGCTTGCCCGTGAACACCCCGTAGAGGCTGACCTAGTGATTGGCATTCCCGACTCTGCCACCGCTGCTGGCGTAGGTTATGCTCAAGCGGCCGATGTGCCCTTCAGCGAAGGCCTGTTGAAGAGCCGCTATGTGGGTCGCACCTTCATCGAGCCGGATCAGCGCCTCCGTGATCTTGGGGTCAGACTCAAGTTCAATCCCCTCCCCGAGGTGCTCTCTGGAAAGCGAGTGGTGGTGGTTGACGATAGCATCGTCAGGGGAACTACCACTCCCCGAATAGTGGGCCTCTTGAGAAAGGCAGGGGCTAAAGAAGTGCATGTGAGAATCTGCGCCCCCCCCATCCGCTATCCCTGCGCCTTCGGCATAGACATGGCTACCCGACAGGAACTCATCGCCGCCCAGAAATCGATCCCAGAGATCTGCAAACTCATCGGAGCTGATTCACTGGGCTACTTGAGCATAGAGGGCTTGATCCGAGCGGTGGGGCTTCCCCGGGAGACCTTCTGCCTGGCGTGCTTTACAGGAGAATATCCTATTCCGGTTCAGCTCGAACTGGGCAAACTGATGCTGGAGGCTAGGTAAGCTTTTTAAGGTCCCCGCGAAGGCTGTGCTGTGAAAAGAGTTGAACACACCTATAGAGCGGCTGGTGTTAACCTCGAGGCTGCCGAACAGGTGGTCAAGCTCATCGGTCAGCAGGCCCACTCCACCTTCCGCCCTGAGGTGCTCAGCGGAATCGGCCAGTTTGCTGGCCTCTTCAAGCTCAGCGGATACCGGCAGCCAGTGCTCGTCAGCAGCGCTGATGGGGTGGGAACCAAACTCAGGATCGCTGCTATCCTGGGGAAATACGACACTGTAGGAATTGACCTGGTGAACCACTGCGTGAATGATATCCTCACCTGTGGTGCCCAGCCACTGTTCTTCCTGGATTACATCGCCATGGGGAAGCTCAACCCCCAGCGGGTGGAGAAGCTGGCCGTGGGGCTAGCAGCAGCTTGTCGAGAGGCTGGCTGTGCGCTCATTGGAGGTGAGACAGCCGAAATGCCCGGAATTTATTCGGGGGAGGACTTCGACTTGGTCGGCTTCATCGTCGGAGCCGTGGAAAGTGATAAGCTCATCACTGGCGAGGGGATAAGGAAGGGTGACCCGATCATCGGTCTTCCCTCCTCCGGGTTGCATACCAACGGCTATTCGCTGGTGCGTCGAGTATTCGGCGAGGAGAAAACCAAGCTTGAGGCCTATTCCCCTGAGCTTGGTCGCACCCTGGGAGAGGAACTGCTTGAGCCCCACCGCTGCTACTTAAACCTCCTTAAGCCTCACCTGGACAGGATCAAGGGGCTGGCTCACATCACTGGGGGCGGCCTCCCCGGCAACCTCCCCAGAATTCTCCCGCAGGGACTTGGTGTGTGGCTGAAGAGAGGCTCCTGGGAGATCCCTACAATTTTCCAACTCATTCAGAAGTGGGGAGGAGTACCGGAAGAGGAGATGTTTCGAGTGTTTAATATGGGCCTGGGCATGATCTTGATCTGCTCACCAGAGCATTGCGAGGACCTCCTCAGGATCCTGCCCGGGGCAAGGCTCATAGGTGAGGTGGTGAAGGGAGAGGGGATCATCTGGGAACACGCTGGTTGACAGCTCCGAAATCTGTCTTATAAAATTAGCACGGTAAAGGAGGGAAAATGTCAGAAATACCTGATAAGATACAAACGTGGCAGATGGTGAGGCCTTGGGGAAAGGACAAGGAAACTGGGGCAGTTATCGAGGGCAAGCTCGAGAGGGCTGAAGTCCCTGTACATGAGATAAAGAAGGGATAAGTACTGGTCAAGATAGCCGGCTGCGGGGTTTGTCATACCGACCTCGGATACTTTTATGACGGGGTGCCTACGGTACAGAAACCACCTCTCACCCTGGGTCATGAGATGAGCGGGGTGGTGGTAGCTGGAGATGAAGAGTGGATGGGAAAAGAGGTGATCATCCCGGCAGTGATGCCCTGTCGAAAATGCTACCTTTGCAAGACTGGCCGGGGAAATCGCTGCCTGGCTCAGAAGATGCCTGGGAACAGCATGGGGATATACGGCGGATATTCTGACTACATCGCCGTGCCCTCGATCGACCTCTGCGAGCTGCGAAACCGACCACCGGAGATCCCCCTCTCGCACTTCGCCGTGGTGGCCGATGCCATGACCACGCCATACCAGGCCTGCATGAGGGCCAATCTGCGACCCGGTGATAACGTGGTAGTCATAGGCTGCACCGGCGGCGTGGGGGTGCATCAGACACAGATGGTTAAGGCCCTGGGGGCCAAGACGGTGATCGGGATTGCCAGAAATCCCGAAAAGCTCAAGAGGGCCCTTCAGTATGGGGCGGATCACGTCATAAGCTCAGTGGACAAGACTCCTCGAGATATAAGGGGAGAGTTCCGCAAGCTTTGCCGGGAGATTGGGGAGCCGGAGTACGGCTGGAAGATCTTCGAGGTGACCGGAACAGAAGCTGGGCAAGCCATTGCCCTAGAGCTGCTCTCCTTCGTTGGCCGGCTGATCGTGGTGGGCTTCGGCACCGCGGTTAACAGCTATGCCATCTCCCGGCTCATGGCCTTTGATGCCGAGATAGTCGGAACCTGGGGCTGTCTTCCTGAGTATTACCCGATTGTGGTGGACATGATCCTAAAGGGGAAGTTGGCGCTGGAGCCATTCGTACAGACTCGGCCGATGAGTCAGATAGAGGAGGTCTTCGAGGAGGT
>CAZYDA010000103.1:0-3479 GCA_964645275.1 uncultured Dehalococcoidia bacterium
TAAGAATCCCGAAGATCGCCGCATGCTGCTCATCGAGCTCACCGAGAAAGGGGATGAATTTTTGAGGGAGCTTCGAGAGAGGGGAATGAATCGACTTTCGGAGGCGCTTTCCCTCATGAAGCTGGAAGATCTGAAGGCCTTTGCCCAAGGTCTCTCCGCCTTGGTGAAGGTCGTGGAGAAGAGGGCAAAGGGTCGGAGGCGAAAATCATGAGCTGGCTCGCCAGGATAGCGGTCAGATGGCGCTGGCTTACCTTCCTGCTGGTGGCCCTGGTAACCGGGGCTTCCATCTGGGGCACGCTCACGCTTAAGGCAGAACTACTGCCCAATATAGAACTGCCGATAACCACCGTGGTCACCATCTACCCTCAGGCCTCTCCGGAGGAGGTGATGAAGGGGGTGACCATCCCGGTGGAGGGCCTTTTCTCCGATCTCCCCCATCTTAAGCACCTGCTTTCCTCCTCCCTCGATGGGATGTCCCTCGTGCTGGCTCAGTTTGAGTATGGCACGGACATGGAGGAGATTAACTCCAGGCTGAGGCAGAGATTGAAGCAGCTATCCCCCCAGCTCCCTCCGGAGGTCTCCCAGCTTCCCCAGAGGAGTCCCGAGGTGGAGGAAAATCCCCTAGTCTTTCCTATAGACATCAACATGATGCCCGTGGTGGAGCTGGGCTTAACGGGTAACCTGCCGCCGGCCCAATTGAAAGAAGTGGCTTTAAGCCAGATCATACCCAAGCTTAAGTCGGTCCCGGGTGTCTATGATGCCGCAGTGGAGGGAGGCGCTGCCCGGGCAGTGCTCATCTCCCCCGACCCTCAGAAGCTGGTGCAATCCCACACCTCCACCTCCCAACTCCTCTACGTTCTCGCCCAGGGTAAATTCAAGTCCCTGGAGGAGCTCAGGTCGGCCCCGGTTGGCCCGGGGACCAGCTTAGGCGAAGTAGCCCAGGTTGGCCTGGGGCTACCTCCGGGCTCAGGCATTAGCCGGCTCAACGAAAAAGATTGCGTCACCATCAGCGTCTGGAAGACCCCCGAGGCCAACACGGTAAAGGTAGCTCAGGCTGTGTTGAAAGAGGCAGGACAGATAAAGCTGGAGGGAGGCCTTGAACTCTCCACCATCCTGGATCAATCCCAGTTCATTGAGCGCAGTCTGAGTCATCTGAAGCGAGACGTCATCATCGGCAGCGCCTTGGCCATCCTGGTGGTCTTCATCTTCCTCCTGGCCTTCCGCGCTTCCCTCATCATGGCCGTTTCCATTCCTCTTTCGGTGCTCATCGGTTTTCTCTGCCTCCGGGCCACCGGGATAACGCTCAATATCCTCACGCTTAGCGCCATGTCCATCGCCGTGGGACGTCTAATTGATGACAGCATCGTGGTTCTGGAAGCAATCTACCGGCGACTCCAGCAGGGGCAGGATTTCACCACCTCCACCCTGGGCGGCGTAAGAGAAGTTGGCGGCGCCATAGCCTCCTGCACCCTGGCCACCGTGGTCATCTTCGTTCCTCTCTTTTTCATCGGCGGTCTCGTGGGTCAGCTCTTCGTTCCCTTTGGACTTACCATAACCTTTGCCTTGCTCGCCTCCCTGCTCATAGCCGTTACCCTAGTGCCAGCGCTGTCAGGCTTTCTTCACCCCCGAGAGGGGAAGGAATTGCTGGAGCACGCTCCGGAGAACTGGTACCAGCGAGCCTATTTGCAAGCCCTCAGGTTCACCCTCACCCACCGAGCTCTCACCATAGGCCTGGCCCTGGTTACCTTCCTCGGCAGTTTAGCCTTGATCCCGATAATTGGCACCTCCTTCATACCCAACATGAGTGAAAAAATGGTCGAAGCAAAGATTTCGCTTCCACCAGGGAGCAGCGTGGAGGCTACCTCGAAGGTGGCCAAGGAGGTGGAGGGCATACTCAGCCACGACCCAGAGGTTGAGAGGTACCGTACCATCGTTGGGGTTTCGCGCTCCATCCTGGGCGGGATAGAGGCCCTCACCGGTGGCGGAGCGAATACCGCCACAGTGATAGCCTATCTCAAGCCGGAGTCGGACATGGACAGAGAAGCGGCCGAAATCCAGAAGGCCTGCTCGGGAATAAAGGGAGCGCGTATCAAGGTCCTGAGTGGCGAGGCACTGGCCGGAGAGATGACCTCCTCTGGCCTCAGCATTTTCATCCGAGGGGACAACTTTGAAAGCCTGGCTCAGGCCACCCGCAAGCTCATGCATGAGCTTGAGTCCATGCCAGGGATAACTAACCTAGAGGTTAGAACGGCCAGCTTCGCCCAGAAGCTCGAGCTCAAGCCGGATTTCGAAAAACTCGCCGGACTGGGCCTGCCTCCGGAGAAGCTGGAAGAGCTGAAGCGCACGCTTTTCCTCCTCCTGCATGGAGGCCCAGCGGGGAAGGTCAGCTTCAATGGAGAGAGCTACACACTTTACCTTGAGGGACTATCGGCCAAGCTGTCAGACCCTGACCTGGCCCGGGGCATCCTGATTGGCTGGCCCAAGGCAATTCCTCTGGGCGAAATCGCTCAGGTTCGACTGGTAGAGCAGCCAAACAACATTCAGCGCATTGATGGCAAGCTGGCTTCCTGGATAAGCGGGAACATCATCGCCCGAGATGTGGGAAAGACCCTCAGTTCGATCCAGCGCAGAATAGATCAGCTTGGCATTCCCGGGGTGGGAGCCAAGATCGCCGGGGTGAAGGAGGAGATGGAAATCTCCTTCGGCAAGATGTACGTCGCCATCGGCGTGGCCATCCTCCTCTCCTACCTGGTAATGGCTCTTTTCCTCCGCTCCTTCCTCGATCCACTCGTCATCATGGTAAGCTTGCCGTTATCCTCGATCGGGGCTGTCCTGGCCCTACTTCTGACTCATCGAGCCCTTGACCTCTCCGGGCTGATGGGCATCCTCATGCTGGTAGGAATAGTGCTCACCAACGCCATCGTGCTTCTTTCCCTCGTCGGACAGCTAAGGCGGAGTGGCTGGAAGACCCAGGAGGCCCTGCTGGAGGGAAGCCGCATAAGACTGCGCCCAATCCTGATGACTGCCTTCACCACCATGATCGCCATGGTCCCGCTAGCACTGGAGAGACAGGAGAGCATCCTCATGGGAGCTACCCTGGGCGTGGTGGTGATCGGGGGACTTTTCTCGTCCACCCTGCTCACGCTGCTCGTCATCCCAGCAGTCTACAGTCTGGCCGATAGGCTAAGACGAAGTTAAGCCAACCGCTAGGCTTCCTCAGCACGAAGCTAGATCTTGCTTGACAAGAGCTTCCTCATATATTAGCATGCATATGCAGATGCTAATGGGAGTGAAATGGCTTTAACAAAAAGGGTAATGGTTCTTTTCGATCCAGAGCAATACCGCAAGCTGGAGGAAGAGGCCAGTCGGCGGAGCTGTTCTGTAGGCTCCCTGATTCGGCAAGCGGTGGACAAGGAAATTTCCAAAGAGGCCGGGTCAAAGGAACAGAGGATGCAAGCTGCCAGGCGCCTTGTCTCTGC
>CAZYDA010000104.1:0-3474 GCA_964645275.1 uncultured Dehalococcoidia bacterium
GGCTAAAATCTTAACCCCATCAACTTTTTCCATCTTGTGGAATCTCTCCATGAATCTTTTGAGCTCATCCATATCATAAACAGCCTGAGTTTGAATGAAGTCCACCCCAGCATCCAGTTTCTTCTGTAATTTCATGAGCTGAGGCTCGATCGGATCTGCCGAGGGAGTAGCCGATGCTCCGATGCAGAAATCAACGCCTCCATCGAGTTCGTTCCCCACCATATCCTTGCCCGAATTTAGAGTGTGAACCAAGTGAATTAGCTGAACGGAATCGAGGTCGAAAACCGGTTTTGCCTCCCTATGGTCACCCACATCTACGGAGTCGCCAGTAAGGCAAAGGACATTATTTATTCCTCTGGAGTAAGCAAAGAGAAGATCTGCTTGAATTGCCAGCCGGTTTCGGTCACGACAGGTTACTTGAAGGATTGGCTCACCACCATGCTCCTTGACGAGAAGGCAGGTGCCGAGGGAGGGATAACGCATTACAGCACTTTGATTGTCGGTCACATTTAGGGCATCAACCTTATCCTTGAGAAGTTCAATATGCTCGACCATCTTCTCGGTATTCGACCCTTTCACCGGTCCAGCTTCAGCAGTTACGATGAAATCCTTCGTCTTGAGGGTTTCCCTAAAAGGTCTTGCCATCTTGCACCCCCTATGCCTTTGCCGCCACAACCCTTCCCGGCCTTTTCACCGCCCGATGGTTTCTGGGTTCATAGTATTTCCTCATCAAATCGAGTCTACCCTGTTTTTCTAGCCTTCGGTAAATAAGAACCCAGGCACAATCCTTCTCCGGGTCTATCTCGCACTTCCCCCCTTTCCTTGTGCCACCACAAGGTCCGTTGAGGAGCCCTTTAGCGCACCTTACAACCGGGCATATCCCCCCAGTCCAGTAGAGCATGCAATCTCCACAGGCAGCGCAATTCTCAACCCAGACCCCTTCCGCCTCAGGCTTACCTATAAATGTGGTATTCAATGCCGGGAAGACGGGCTTTTCCTCATATATCTCGGCTATGGTCTGCACCCCCGCCCCACACCCCATGCTGAGAATCGCCTCCGCCTCATGCACCTTATCTCCAAGTTCTTGGATTACCATCTCCCTCTCACACTGCCTTTCAACCGTGGCTTCCGTGATGGAAATCCCATCCCCTAAGGCAAGCCTGAGTTGGGAGGAGAGTATTTCCACCTCCTTCTCCCCCCCAGCCCAACAGATCGTGACGCAGGTTCGGCAGCCCACCACCAAAATCCTCCTGTACCCGGTGAGCATACCTTTGATTTCCTCCAAAGGCTTCCTTTCGGCGATTATCATCTTCTCATCTCCTCTCGATTTTTTCCGCCATTTCCTTTACTTCACGAACAAACCGCTGAGCCATGTCAGGGGCGAGGTTAACCATCTTGACCCGGCCGCCATCTATCCCTACCTCCTTGAGCAAGCCCTCTGCGCATTTCACCCTTTCCTTGGCTCTGATATTGCCGGTAAGGTGTTGGCAAGCACCTTCCTGGCACCCCATCACCAGCACTCCGGCCGCGCCTTTCTCAAAGGCCTTCAGGATATGCTGGACATCCACCCTTCCAGCACAAGGAACACGAATTATTCTGACGCTATCCGGGTAGCGAAGCCCCATCCTTCCGGCCTTATCGGCCGCCTGATAAGCTGAGCGCTCGCAGCAAAAGACGACGATCTTGTTACCGCTCATCTTTCTCCCATCGCTTCGATTTCGGCGAGGATTTGCTCATCGGCATACCCCTCAAACCTTATCGCCTTCGCCGGACAGATGGCAACGCAGATACCACACCCGTCACAGGCAAGCTCATAAATCTTGGCTACTTCCCTTTCGGTATCCGCTCGAACCATTTGAATTGCACCGTGAGGACAGACACGGAAACAAGTAAGGCATGCCCGACACTTCTCAGGCTCCACCTTTACCCTCTCCACCTCCACCGTCGCTTTTCCGGAAGATAAAAGCTCATAGATGCTCACGGCGGCGCTTGAAATACCAATCGAAGTTCGAGTGAAATCCAGATCGCCTTTACACCCTCCGACAAAAAATACCCCCTTCCTCTCCGAGGCAACCGGGTAAAGATGCACATTCTCATCCTGATAAAATCCCTGGGAATCGGTTCTTACATTTAGCATCGAACTCAAAACTTCAGTTCCTTCAGGCGGCAAAGCTTTTTCTTCAGCCACAAGGAGGTCGCAGAAGAGGGTCACTTCCTCCCCAAGAAGGACATCCCTTGCCTCAACCTTTACCCGACCATCTTCTTTGGATATTCGAGGTTTTTCCTCAAACTTTAAGAACACTACGCCTCGCTCTCTCGCCTCTCGATAAAGTTTCTCCACCCCTTCACTGTCCACCTTCAAATTCTTGCAGAAGACGTAAACCTCGCTCCCCAGCCTCTCTTTAGCTGCAAGCGCATTGCTCAGGGTAGAGAGGGTGGCAAGGCGAGAATTCTCATCGGAGACATCGAGAACGAAACCTATTGTTCCCGGTCTTCGTTCCACCCCCCCCGCTTGGAGCATGTCAGCAAGCTTTCGCCGCGAGATGATATTGCCGCCGAGTTCTAGCCCGCCAGGCGAGATTTTGGCTGTATAGCCGGTTGCCAAGGCAATGGCTCCAAATTTGCGGGAGACCTCCTCTCCTCCCTCCTTTATGCTCACGGCGAAATCGCCCAGGTGTCCCTCCACCCTTGTTACCTCGGCGCCGGTCAGAACTTCGATATTTTCGTCTTCCTCTACTGCACTCCTCATCGAGCCCAGCATTGCTTGAGGGTTTGTCTCAATCCCGTAAAGACCTTCAAATTGTTCCCTTTCACCCAAATTCGGCCGGCTTTCCACTATAGTCGTCCTAATGCCAAGTCGGGAAAGCTCAAGAGCCAACTTCATTCCGGAGAATCCGCCTCCCACCACTAAAACCTCCCGGTTTACCGGAATATCCTTCCTCTCCACCGGCTGAAGCAGCCGAGCCCTGTTTACCGCCATCCTCATAAGTTCTAACGCCTTCCCGGTGACATCCCCCTCATGGGCCCAAGAGCATTGCTCCCTGATGTTTGCCAGGGAAAGGAGGCCGGGGTTAAGCCTGAGTCCTTCCAGAAGCCCCTTAAAGATGTGCTCGCATAGCTGCGGGGAGCAAGCGCCAATTACCACTCTGTTTACATCCTCGGTGAGGATCCTGGAGGTTATTGCCTTTTCACCTTCTTCCGAGCATAGGTTGTGGCTTATATCTACAAAGGCAACATCCTCGAGCTTCCGTAAATCTTCGCTGATCGTGGAGAAATCAATGTTCTTTAAACTCCCCCCACAATCGCAGAGGAAAACGCCTATCCTTACTTCCATAAGACCTCCGTTACCCTCTCTGCCGCCGAAATTCCATGGGCGATAGAATCAGGGATGTCCTTAGGTTCCTGACAAGCTCCGGGAAGGAAGATCCCGTCCACGTTGGTCTCTATGGGATTTAAAGACTCTTTGGTGGCGAA
>CAZYDA010000105.1:0-3455 GCA_964645275.1 uncultured Dehalococcoidia bacterium
GCCGCCAGGTGATCGAGATCCTTTGGGAATTGATGGATCGGCTGGGGATGAGGGATCAGCTTAACCACTACTATAATGTTTACTTCTCCAGCTTTGGCGGCGAGGCCCTGATCGGTGGCGATATCGCTGGTATGAAAGGTGCCCTAGGGATAGATAGGAGCAAGGTTGTAGAAATCTTCAAGCCTGGGGAGAAGCTCTCCTATCCAGAGTTCATGGACAGGGTCTTGAAGTATTACTTCGGTGAGGAGCATGGCCTGGAGTACTTCAAGGAGCATGGAGGCATCCATTGGCCGAAGCGAGTAAGGGAGGCTTACTGGCGACCCTTTGTCAAGACAAGGGTGCCGATTTACCCACAGCATCACGCAGAGCTCAAGCCCAGGATAATGGAGCTGGCCAAGAAGATAGACCTCGAACTTGAATGGGAGCAGTGGACTCCTCTGATCAGCTACTTCAAGCCACAGGTGGCTAAGGAAATAAATGAGGAGTTCGACCTCTATGCCTTTTCCTACCGCGACATTCTTCATGCCGGCTCCGGAACCATGGAGGCTCCTTGGCTGGATGAGGCTAGCCGACTTTGCCCTTACACCTATACCGTAACCATGAATGCTGATACGGCAGCGAGCAAGGGTCTCAAAGATGGAGACCTCATCTGTTTGGAAAGCTCCTATGGTAGGAAGGTGACTGGGTACTTGAAAACGCTGCAGGGCATGCATCCCAAGACGGTGTCCATCGCTGCCTGCTCTGGAAGTTGGGCCAGGGGTCAGCCGGTCGCCTATGGCAAGGGGACAAACTTCAATATCCTCCTGGAGTCGGACTTCAAACATATCTGCCCGATAAGTTTCAGCCAGGAGACGGCGGTAGCGGTTAAGGTGTACAAAGTTGACCGCCGGGTAGAGTATGAGGGGACCTGGAAGATGCCCACCTGGCGGCCAGAGATAGAGCCGATAATCTCGGCTGTTGAAAGGAAGTAGGAGGCGTATCATGAGATGGGGGATGGTCATTGATCTGAAGAAATGCATTGGCTGTTGGAACTGTGTGCTAAGCTGCAAGGCTGAGCATTTCCTGCCCCCCGGCATCTTCTGGTGCCGAGTCCTGATCTCGGAGACGGGGAAATATCCCCTGGTGACCAAGCACATCCTGCCGGTGAGATGCAACCACTGCCAGGAACCAAAGTGTGTGGACGTCTGCCCCACCGGGGCCACTCAGCAGCGCGAGGACGGCATCGTTTGGATAGATCCCGACAAGTGCATGGGTTGCCGATACTGCATGATGGCCTGTCCCTACCAGTCCCGGATCTTCTACTCCGACGGGCAGGAATACTTCCCTGGACAGGGACTGACTCCCTTTGAGGAAGTGGGGAAGGAGCTCTATCCACATGTGCCAGGCACGGTGGAGAAATGTAATTTCTGTATGGAGAGGATTGATGCCGGATTGGCCAAGGGGTTAAAGCCCGGCGTGGACCGGGAAGCCACTCCGGTGTGTGTGATCAACTGTCCCACCAAGGCAATGTACTTCGGTGACCTCGACGACCCGTATAGCGAGATCTCTGAGCTGATAAAGGAGAGGAAGGGCAAGCCACTTCATCCCGAATATGGGACCGAGCCTTCGATTTATTATCTGGAATAATCACGGAGGAGGTCAGAAGCTATGATCCAGACAAGACCATTTGAGTTCATGACCCGTTATACTCCGCAGCGGGAGTGGATAATAGGGCGGGGTGTTCTCCTGTGGCTGGCTTTCTTCTTCATCGAGTTAGGGTCCGGGATGCTCTTCGTGGCTGCTTTATTCAACAGCCTCTGGGGGATGCTCATTGGCTGGCTGGTCTGCCTCATCCTCGGCGGTGGCCTCCACCTTTTGTACTTGGGGCAGCCCTTGAGATTTTACCGGGCTTTTCTCCGACCTCAGAGCTCTTGGATTTCCCGGGGCATGATATTTATTGCACTCTTTGCCGTTCTTGGAATCCTGCATATAGCTCTGGCCTACTGGGCTACCTCTCCTCTGGTGTTGCTGGTGATAGTTGAAATCGTGGCCTTTCTGGTCACCATTTACGGCGGATTCGCCATGAGCTACGTCAACGGCATCCCGCTCTGGAACACTGCCCTGCTCCCGGTACTCTATGTCGTTGCTGGCTTCTGGGGAGGGGCAGAGCTGGCCCTGGGAGTGGCCCTGGCCAGTGGGACGCTTAGTCAGACTGGGCCAGGGATAGAGGAGCTTATCCGCATATTGCTGGCGGCCTTTATCTTGATCGTAGCAGCCTATCTGGTTAGCGTTCGGTATGGTTCGAAGGCGGGGGAGGTCTCCGTGAGGGAGATAGTGGCAGGGAGGTGGTGGGCCCTGTTCTGGATTGCAGTTATCTTGCTGGGCGTGGCCTTTCCTCTGGGAGTGGTAAGTAGCGCCGTGGTTGCTGGCTTGGAGACTATCCCAGCGCTGCTCCTTGGCCTTTCTATATTCTTTGAATTGCTGGGAGATGTGAGCCTTCGCTACCTGATACTGCGTAATGGCTTCTATAACCCGCTCACCCCGATCTCCAGCGTGCCGTCGGCCTAGGTTTGGAGGCTTCATGAGGGAGATAAGATTTCATGGAAGGGGTGGGCAGGGGGCTGTTTTAGCAGCACGAATGTTAGCCACCTCTTTTGTAGCCCGGGGAAAGTATGTGGCTAGCTTTCCCATGTATGGCTTTGAGCGGCGGGGGGCCCCGGTGGTGGCCTTTACTCGGGTGGATGATAAGCCGATTAAGGAGAAGACCCAGATTTACAATCCGGATTGTCTGGTGGTGATAGACCCCGGCTTGCTCTCCCTGCCCAGTCTCTTTGACGGGTTAAAGCCTGAGGGAATCCTGATCCTGAACAGTCCGAGGGAGCTAGCCAGGAAACCACACGAGAACCTCAGCTTGGTTGGTGTGGTGAATGCCACTCAAATTGCAGTGGAAGAAATTGGGAGGGATGTGCCCAATACCTGCATCTTGGGCGCCTTTGCCGCAACCACTGGTTGGGTCGAGCTTGATCAGGTTCTGGCCGGGCTGGAGCGGTACTTCAGCGGAGAGCTTCTTAAGAGGAACCTCCGCAGCGCCGAGAGAGGATTTCGAGAGGTGAAGGTTATCAAATGGTAAAGCTAAAAATCTACATCAAATACGAAGGCGGCTGGTCGAATGCCGACGAGTCTCTCCTCTGTCTGGATACCGGAAGCTGGCGTACCCAAAGGCCAGTGGTGGATGAGAAGAAGTGCATCTATTGTGGACTGTGTGCCCTTTATTGCCCCACCCAGTGTATGCTTGATAGGGGAGACCACTTCGTGCCCAACCTGGATTTCTGTAAGGGTTGCGGGATATGTGCCCGAGAGTGCCCCCGAAAGGCCATCAGCATGGTATCAGAAGGAGAGTTTCAGAATGAAAGCTAAGAGTAAGGGCGAGGTAAAGGTAATAACTGGAAATGCAGCCGCGGCCTACGGGGCAATGC
>CAZYDA010000106.1:0-3448 GCA_964645275.1 uncultured Dehalococcoidia bacterium
GTACTCAAAGCCCCACGCTTCCATCACCTGTAAGGCTTCCCTGAGCTTGGGGCTCGTTGCCCAGAGGAACAGGACGGCATCCTCCGCCACGGGGATCTGCAGGTTACATATCTCCTCAGGGCTCATCGTCGGGTAGTGGGCCTCTATGGACCGAGACTCACTCTGGGAGAACTCATATTCCCAGGGTGGGTCCGCATAGATTACCGAGAATTTTCCTCTGGGCAGGCTCGGTGTTGTGGCCTTTCGGATCTCGGCCTGAAGCTGTCTTGTTGACCATTTGTTCTCCTTCGCCTTTTGCAGCCACTCATACCGGTTCTCAAGTGGGGCGGCTATCATGTGGTGCTTGAATGAAAGAGTTGGGAACCGGTTCCCAACTTCGTAATGGTTAGCCACGTATTGATATTTATGAAGAGTTTCATAGTCTATCCCCAACCTCTCCGCCAGCTCCTTCAAACTGCCGTAATGCCTCTCCCTGGCATTAGCCAGGTCTCCCCACCACCAGGCGATTGCGCTGTCAATATAGGACAGCCGGCGGAAGGCCTCCTCGTATTCCTCCTCGGTAGGCTTGCTTACAACGGTCAGCCCTGCCGGGTGTAACTCAAATTTTGGCCCCAGTATCTTCGGTTCGGTAGGTTTTGGAGCTAAGACCTTAGTGTTCATTACAGAATCAGGCCGAGGAAGGCTTTCATTAGATTCCGCCCCTCAAAGGAGCAATATCTGCCCTTTCTTTTGGGCAGCTTTCAGAACAATTTCGAATACCTCATCCAGGTCGTGGCCGTGCTTGAGCCACTTCATGAATTCCTGTTCGTCTTTCAGCTTCAGGAGCCGGAGGACGTCAAGCTTCTGGTAGCCGTAGTGCCGGCAGTCTTCCCAGAACTGGCGTATTTGCCAGTCGAGAGGACCTTGTTCCTTACTTTCCTCTTGGGGCCGCTCCTCCTTCAAGGCCTTTATCTTTAGCCAGCAATTCCAGGGGCTTTCCCTTATCTCGCTCCGGCTGGCGTAACCGAGCTCCTCGACCACCTCCTTTGGCTGCATGCCCCAGAACCGATGGCACAGCCCAAAGAGGTTATTCAAGGTCAACACGTCCTCCGGCTTTACGCCGTCGGGCGAGGTCTTCGACTCTGCCCCCTTTGCCGCTTCTGGCTTGCTTTTTGCCCCGGGCAGTTTCTTTTCCTCCTCAGCGTCCTTGAGCGCCCTTGCGAGCTCTCCGTCGCTGAGCTCCTCGATTGGCTTGCCCAGCCTTTTTTGCTCTTCGGGGCTCAGCAGCTCCTTGAGCTGCTGCCTCATGAGCTCCCTGAATTTATTGGTGAAAAGGTCCTGGTAAATTTTGGGCACCACCGCCTTGTAGCAGTTACGCATGACGACCTTGCCCAGATACCTGAAGGGGAACTCCCTCTCCTTGCTGGAATCGGCGAAGCCGGTGGCGGTGAAGTTGCCCAGCCTTATGTCCCGCCAGGCCACCCACCTCGTGCCGGCGTCCATAAATCGGAACTCGCCCAGCTCAATTTGCCCGTAGCGGTCGGCGATCATGTGGGCCAGGTCTTCAGCCCCACCGGCTCTCAGGTCGATCCAGCCGCGTTTCCTCCGGCCACGGTTGTCGGTGTAGTCCGGCACGGAGTAAACGTAGCGCCGCACCATCTCGTCCCGCAGCTCCCGGCTTATTTCCTTTATCACCTCCTCCTGGTCAATGGTTATCGCCGGCACCCCCTGCTCGACCTGGGCCGGTGGCGAGGGCCTGGCCTCTATCCCGTAGGCCTCGCAGGCGGCCTTCAGGTGTTTGCACATGCGTTCCCCCTTTACCTGCCGGAACTTGAAGTCGGGGCAGGAGCAGACGAAGTCCTTCAAGTCTACGCGGTAGGTCTCGCCGGAGGCTTTGGACATGACCCAGAGCTGGTCCGGCTCCCCGGTCGGGGTGAAAACGTATTCCGGCGTCTCCCTTATCTCGTTGTGGTTGGTCAACACGCTCATGGATTCCCAGCGCAGGAGGCCACTGGTTTTAACCGGTGGTACTTGACAACCGGTTGTGTGCCTGCAGGCTGATGCCTGAAGGCATCAGAAGCGACCGCCCTTCTTGGGGCTACTGCAACCATGCCGGCTTCGCCGCTTCTTTGAACTTCCCAATAGGGCACCCTATTGAATGGCCTGTTGTTTGTAAGCCACCCGTTGGTCGCTGCCAGCTCGGCAGGCGAAAGCGCACGATTTTAATCTCGGGTCAGCTTACCCGCTCCCCAGTAAGGCAGGAAGGGATGTATCTTGAATATCTCTTTGTCTATCCTCTCCTGGTCCTTCTTGGCGTAGATTGGTAGCTGCCCAAGCTCTCCCCGGATTGAGGCGTCAGACCACCTCATAAAGCGAACGATATTCAGGGCACTAACCTCGGATAGAACCAGCTCCGTCGCCAGTGCTCGTCTGATACTGTGCCACCCAAAGCCTGCCTCAGTTGAAAGCCCCACCTTTTTAGCGATACGGTGAAACATGTGCGTTAAGCTATCGGCCTCAAAATGCCTGAAGTGGGCTAAGTACGGAGCGATCTCGGGTGGAACGAGGTGAATTGTTCTTCTGCCTCCCTTGGCCGTGTCCACTATCAGGTGGTGCTCATCGGGGAAGCTCGTTGGTTTGAGTCTCGTCATCTCCACTCGCCTCAGCCCATAGGTGGTGGCCAGTGCCAGGTAGCAGAGCTCGGTATTGCTCAGGAGGCCGTGCCTCCCCAGGGTTATCAGGCTGCCAACGGTCTCCTTGGTAAAAATGGTGCGCTGAATCTCATCCGGGCTCACCCGTCTCATGGAGAGCTTGGGGAACTGCCAGCCCTGAATTTGGGCGAGCAGCTTTATGGCTTTCAGATCCTTGTCAATGGTGCTCTGCCTGAGCCCTCTTTTTCTCAGGTGGGCAAGGAAGGCGGTAACATCTGTCCTGCCGTAGCTCTGTTTGAGGCCACACACCCGCTCGAACTCGGCGGCTACTGCTCCCCACTCTTTGGCTACTGCTTCGGTCCTGCCCCGGGCAATGAGGTCGTTGTAAACAAGTTCTCTGAGCATGCTTCCCTCTCCGCTGCGTATTCCGGCAGCGCCGGAAAAGCAGCCGAGGTCAGCAGGGTCAGTAGCTACTAATGAAACGGATGGGTGGGGGCCCTCACCGGCGTTGCCGGTGTCCCGATTATAGGCCAGCGGCTTCGCCGTCGAGTAGATGTTCGGCTGCTCGTCGAAGGACTGCTGGAGGTTGTAATCTAGCAACAGGGCTAGCATTCTCAATAGTGGTTTGATGTCAGCGGCAGGGTTTGGTTGGTGGGGGCCAACAAAAAAACCAGACGGGGAAAGTTTCCCCATCTGGTTTTTTTGTAAGAGGTAATGAAATATTGCGGGGACGCTGTCAGGGGTCTGCTCAGTCTTTGGGGAGTCAGTCTTATCAGGACTGCGCTCTAACCAGCTGAGCTAATGGCCCATATGAAGAA
>CAZYDA010000107.1:0-3373 GCA_964645275.1 uncultured Dehalococcoidia bacterium
ATGACTCTCTTTAGCCCATCCTCCAGAGTCCATTTTGGTTCATAGCCGAAATCTTTAGCTTTGGATATATCCGCCAGAGTATGCCTTGGGTCTCCGAGCCTCGGTTTATCATGAATTGGCTGAAGGTCTTTTTTCATTAGTTTAAGGATGATGTCAGCTAATTGGTTTATAGTTGTGTTTTTGCCATTTCCAATATTATATACTCCCTCAGCATCGTTTTCCGCCGCCAGTATGTTGGCCCGGACTACATCCTCAATATAAGTGAAGTCCCGGCTCTGCTCGCCATCGCCATAGATAACCGGCGGCAGGTCTTGCGAAATTCTCCCGATGAAGGCAGGAATGACGGTAGCATACTGGGAATGAGGGTCTTGCCTTGGGCCATAGACATTGAAGTACCTCAAGGAAACAGTGGAAAGGCCGTAGATCTGCCGGAAGATGTTGCAGTAATATTCGCCGGCTAATTTGGTCAGGGCATAAGGGGAAAGAGGATTGGGGGGCATATCCTCTTTTTGCGGTAAAGCAGAAGTATCTCCATACACGGAGGAAGAGGAGGCGTAAATAACCTTTCTTACACCGTTTTCTTTGGCCGCCAGCAATACGTTAAGGGTTCCTTTTATGTTTACTTCGTTGGTAGTTAAAGGGTCCTCTATGCTGCGGGGAACTCGAGCTAGAGCAGCTTGATGGAAGACGTATTTTGCACCCTCAAAGAGCTTCTGAAGCAGAGGTGAGTCGGTAATGCTGCCCTGAACAAATTCAACTCTATCCTCCTTGAGGAGGTTCTCTATGTTCTCCAGCTTCCCGGTGGAAAGATCGTCAATAATTAAAACCTTGTAACCCTGTCTTACCAACTCTTCGGATAGATGGGAGCCGATAAAGCCGGCCCCACCGGTGACTACTGCTTTATGCACTTTGTAAACCCCCTACTTTTCTTGCTCGCCCTTCACATTAACCTTCCCTCAAAATTTAGCCTTAAATCTGGATGCAGAACTGCACAACCCCTCTACCGAATGACTGATCACCACCTCTTCTGCAAACTTTTGGAAAATCCCCTTTCCCTATCTCGAGAAACGGCTTTTCGGCTTTTATTATCGTTAATGTCAAAGTTGGTGAACAAATCTGGCGTCCTCTTGGAGTAAGAGCAAAGAGGGTTATTTTCTCTATCCTATTTCACAGCTCTTGAACAACTTTTCCAAGAACTTCTCCAAGAGGCTGGCATATCATCTTCTCCTGTTCTCCTGCATTTTTATTCGCCACTCGCCTGCCACCTGCCGCCAGCATTTATTGCCTTCACTCGATAACCTCCGAAATGTTCCCCAGCTTTTCTTTAAACCTTCTGCCGGCTGGGATACGGATCACTCTACCGTCACGCTCTTGGCCAGGTTCCGAGGGTGATCTATAGGACACTTCCTCTCCCGGGCTGCATGGTAGGCCAGGAGCTGGAGAGCAACCACGTTTACAAAGGGAGAAAGGAGAGGATCCAGCTCGGGGATCCTTATGACATGATCAGCATATTTCTCGCCCTCCCTATCTTCCTCGGGCACCAGCGCTATAAGGGGAGATTCGCGCGCCTTTATCTCCTTGAGATTGGAGAGGACGAGGTTATGGGCCTCGTCACGGGAGAGAACTCCGATGACCGGGGTGTTCTTGGTGAGGAGGGCAAAGGGGCCGTGCTTCAGTTCCCCTGCCGGGTAGCCCTCAGCATGAATGTAGGAGATCTCCTTCAATTTGAGAGCTCCCTCCAGCGCTACAGGGTAGTTTATTCCCCGAGCCACAAAGAAGGCATCCCCATACCCGGAGATAAAGCGACCATATTGCGCCAGGAGATCCTCCCTTTCCAGGACTCTCTCCACCGCTCCGGGGAGATCCCTCAAGACCTCTGTATACCTCCTCAGGGCGCCAGGGTCGGGCTCTCCGAAATGCAGGGCCAGAAGGTATAAATTCAGAAGCTGCGCCAGGAAACTCTTGGTGGCGGCAACTCCTATCTCCGGCCCAGCTCTGGTATAGAAAACCTCATTCGCAACTCGGGTTATGCTACTCCCCACGACGTTGGTTATGGCCAGAGTCCTCAGGCCCTGTTCCCTGGCTTTTCTCATTGCCCTTAGAGTATCAGCCGTCTCACCTGACTGGGTTAGGGCCACAGCCAGGGTGTTCCTGGGGAAGAGCTCCCGGGAGCCAAACTCCGAGGCGAGTTCAACCCGAGTGGGAATGCCAGCCATCCTTTCGAAGAAGAATCGCCCTATAAGACAGGCGTGGTAGGAGGTCCCACAGCCCAGGAGGAGGGCTTCGGAGAAGTCCCTGCCTTTGAGATCAACCTCCAGGGAGGGTTCCACGGAGGAGATGTATTCGCTCAGGGTAAGGCTGAGTACTCGGGGCTGCTCATGAATTTCCTTGAGCATGAAGTGCTCAAAGCCTCCCTTCTCGGCCTCCTCTAAGGTCCAGGGAACCTTAAGGATTTCTCTCTCAATCCTCTCCCCCTGGTTGAAGACCCTTATCTCTTCTCCCGTCAGCAGACCTACATCACCGTCCTCCAGATATATCACCCTATCAGCGTATTCTAGTATTCCCGGTACATCGGAGGAGGCGAGGAATTCCCCCTCCCCTACCCCAATGACCAGCGGACTCTCCCTCCTGGCCACCACCATTTCCTCGCACCCTTCACTGATTATGGCAATGGCATAGGAGCCTCTTACTTTCTCGAGGGCTCTCTCCACCGCCTTAAGGAGGCTTCCCTTGAAGTGTTCCTCTACAAGGTGGGCTATCACCTCGGTGTCGGTCTCCGACAAAAAGATGTGTCCTCGTGAGGAGAGCTCCTCCCTCAGCTTCTGGGAATTGGAGATGATGCCATTATGGACCACTGCTATTCTCCCCGTGCAGTCGAGGTGGGGATGGGCATTCTCCCGGGAGGGCTTTCCATGAGTCGCCCACCTCGTGTGCCCTATTCCTATTCTCCCCTCCACCCGGGGCACCTCTTGCTCCAGTTTCCCTATTGGTTTCTTATCCTTGAAGATCCTTATCTTGCTCCCCAGGATGGCTATACCACAGGAGTCATAGCCCCGGTATTCCAGCCTTCTCAGGCAGCTAAACAAGATGGGCTGGGCCTCCCTCCTCCCCACATAGCCCACTATTCCACACATGTCTCCCCTTGCCTAACACCCGAAAAGTTCATGTGAATTTTCGAGGATTCTTTACAAAATGTCAATCTTCCATAGTTCAACCTATTAGGCCTCAAAGGACAAGGGCCTCATCCGGTATGTCCTCCTCGATGACCCGGAGGGCCCGAAGCCGGGCACGGTTCCCCACCCTCACGCCAGGGGTTAGCACCACATTCTCCCCTATCCGACAGTGCTCGCCGATCATAACTCCCATCCTCACT
>CAZYDA010000108.1:0-3365 GCA_964645275.1 uncultured Dehalococcoidia bacterium
GCTCCAGTTCAGGTCGAACGGGCCCGAGATGCGCTCCATTCGCGGTGGCAAGATAGCCATGATTTTCCAAGAGCCCATGACCTCGCTCAATCCAGTGCTCACCATCGGTCGCCAGCTGACCGAAATGATGGAGCTGCATCTCCATATGGACGGCAAGACAGCCCGGGAGCGGGCAACTGAACTGCTAAAGCTGGTGGGCATTCCTGAGGCGGAAAGGCGCCTCGATGATTACCCCCATCAGTTCAGCGGTGGCATGCGACAAAGAGTAATGATCGCCATGGCCCTCTCCTGCAATCCCAGGATGGTCATCGCCGATGAGCCCACCACCGCAGTAGACGTGACCACCCAGGCACAACTCCTGGAGCTCATGAAGGACATGGTAATTCGCTCCGGTGCCTCCCTGGTCATCGTGACCCACAACCTCGGCGTGGTGGCTCGTTATGCCCAGAGAATTTACGTCATGTATGCCGGCCGCATAGTGGAGGCAGGGACCTCTGAGGATATCTTCGGTGACCCCCGTCACCCGTACACCATCGGCCTGCTCAAGTCCGTGCCCCGGCTGGACCAGCCCCGGGGAAGAAAGCTGGTGCCCATTGAGGGCTTACCCCCCAGCCTCATCAACATGCCGCCCAACTGCGCTTTCCTGCCCCGCTGTCCCTACCGCACGGAAAGATGCCGGCGAGAGCCCTGGCCTGAACTCCGGCTTATAGAAGGCCAGCATTACGTCGCCTGCTACATTGATTTGAAAGAGAGACAAGATGAGCTTGGCAGGTAATGAGGTACTGGTAGAGGTCAGAGACCTCCGAATGTACTTTCCGGTTACCAGAGGTGTTCTGCGACGTAAGGTCGCTGAGGTGAAGGCCGTTGATGGCGTGAGCTTCAAGATAAGAAAGGGCGAGACGCTGGGCCTGGTCGGGGAAAGTGGCTGCGGGAAGACCACCACCGGGCGTTGCCTCCTGCGCCTCTATCGTCCCACCAGTGGACAGATATTCTTCGAGGGACAGGACATCTCTCAACTGCCGGAACGCAAGCTAAGGCCCATTCGCCGCAAGATGTCGCTCATCTTCCAGGACCCCTTTGGCTCACTCAATCCCCGCCAGAGCGCTGGCAGCATCGTAGGCGAACCGCTCATCGTACACCGTCTGGTCAGGAACAGGAGGGAATACCGGGAAAGGGTTGAGGAGCTCTTTCACCTGGTGGGCCTAGATCCCAGCCTGATAGACCGGTTTCCTCATGAGTTTAGCGGCGGTCAGCGGCAGCGCATCGGGGTGGCCCGGGCCCTGGCTTGCGCACCGTCCTTGATCGTCTGCGATGAGCCTGTTTCTGCCCTGGACGTTTCCATTCAGGCCCAGATAATTAACCTGCTGGAGGAGTTAAGGGAAAGGCTGAAGGGGCTGACTTACCTCTTCATCGCCCATGATCTCTCGGTCGTGCGGCATATAAGCGATCGGGTGGCGGTGATGTACCTCGGGCGCATAGTGGAGCTCACCGATTCGACGACCCTCTATGAGAACCCGTTACACCCATATACCAGGGCATTGCTCTCGGCGGTGCCGATCCCCGATCCCTTTGAGGAGCGGAGGCGGGAACGAATCATTCTTAAGGGGGAGGTGCCCAGCCCGCTGCATCCACCATCTGGCTGTCACTTCCACCCCCGCTGTCCGCTGGCCCTGCCAGAGTGCAGCCAGGTAACCCCTGCGCTGCGCAAGGTCGGAGAGGGGCATGAGGTAGCCTGCCTCAGGGTCTAGCGAATTCTAAGTTAATTGCGAGAGGAGGGAAGGATGCATCAAGAATGGCCGCTGGAGTGGCCTTACCCGGTAAGGTATGGCGAGGAGAGGGAAATCGAGGCCGATGTCCTAGTGCTCGGTGGTGGCATAGCTGGCTGCTGGGCTGCCATAAGCGCCGCCCGGGAGGGAACAAAGGTAGTCCTCCTGGAACGAGGGGCAACCATTAGAAGCGGAGCTGGAGGACCCGGCTGCGATCACTGGGGCTATGCCATAGTCGGTAACCCCTGCTGTCCCCTGACCGCTGAAGAGTTCACTGAGGCGGAGATCGAGGAAACCGGAGGGTACTGCAATCCTATATCGCTTTATATCACCTGTCGCGAATCCTATGAGACGCTCCTCGAGCTGGAGGAGATGGGAGGCAAGGTCAGGGATACCGAGGACGAATTTAAGGGAGCTGAATTCAGGGATGAAAGAACTAAGCTTCTGTTTGCCTATGATTATGTCAATAGGCATACCATACGCGTCTGGGGAACGACCTTTAAGCCAGCGTTATATAAGGAGCTGAGGCGACTGGGCGTGGATATCTACGACCGGGTGATGGCCACGAGTCTGCTGACCGAGGAAGGCCGGCAGGGAGCCCGGGTGGTTGGTGCCACCGGCATAAGTGTGCGGACCGGTGAGCTTCTGATCGTTCGAGCGAAGGCCACCGTCCTCTGTCTTTCCCGTCCCGATCGAATTTGGGACTTTTCCACAGAACAGAATGGGCTGTCCTACGTCAGGACCACTGGCAACGGAGGCTTCGCCCTGGCCTGGAGGGCAGGGGCAGAGTTCACCCTGATGGAGAAGTCCGTTCAGGCCCCGGTCATGAATCCGGCGCCCTGTCAGGGCGCCGGACACCCGGGCAACACCTGGTATGCCTGTTCCATGGTCGATGCTCAAGGCAGGGAGATCCCCTGGATTGACCGGGAAGGCAGGATCCTCAAAACCATATCTGAGAGATACCGGCCCGCCCCGGGACAGAGGTTCTTCAGAACCCTCTCACATCAATATGAGTACCTGGGACCCTCCATGGTCTCCCTGGACGAGCTTCTGGAGAGGGGAGAGGTAACCCTGCCGGTATACGCTGACCTGCCCAGCATGCCGGAGCAGGAGCGAAGAGCTATCTTTGGCCTCATGGTAGGAGAGGAATCGAAATCGAAGCTCACTTATCAGGTTTACTGTCAGGCCGGCTTTGACCCCGACAAGGACATGCTTCAAGGTTACCAGTGGGCCATACCATACTCTTATGGACTCAGTCCCATAGGGAGGAGAAAGCCAGGCTACGCCTTTGCCTTGGGATCGAGAAACGTGCGGCGGCTGGGACCTGGCACCATGGGCGGCCTATTGGTGGACTGGAACCTGAGGACTAACCTAGAAGGGTTGTATGCCGCCGGAGATGGTATATTTGGGGGCAACACCCACCCTCACGCCGCGGTCACTGGAAAGTGGGCCGGCCGAAAGGCAGCTCACTACGCGCGGAAGGCCAACAAGCCAATCGTTGACCAGAGGCAGGTGGAGGAAGAAAAGGCCCGGGTTTATGCTCCCCTCAAGCACAAAGATGGCCTGGAGTGGAAGGAATTGAACGTGGCCATCAACAAG
>CAZYDA010000109.1:0-3361 GCA_964645275.1 uncultured Dehalococcoidia bacterium
TGGGTCAGCTTCAGGAATACGGACTCGCTATAGGCCTGGGGATAATTGCGCTGCTAGTCGCCTTGCTGATAGCCTTCTACACCTGAGGGAGCTTGATGGAAGACCTGCATTTGCTCTCAGCGATAGTCTTCCTCCCCGCCTTGGGGGCCGGATGGGTGGCTTTCCTAGCTCGAGGAGAGAGAGGGATCAAGTCCAGCGCCGCTGCCTTCGCCGTGGCCACCTTCCTCCTCTCGCTGGCCCTCTTCAGCCTCTTCGACCGCTCCCTCTCTGGCCTCCAGTTCGTGGAGAGAGTCTCCTGGATTCCGGCCATCAACTCCGAGTACTTTCTCGGAGTTGATGGCCTCGGGCTCAGCCTGGTGGTGCTGACTGCCTTCCTGGGCTTCCTGGCCACCCTGGTTTCTTGGGTTGAGGTTCATGAAAGGGTTCGGGAGCACTTCGCCTGGCTACTCCTGCTCGAGACTAGCATCCTGGGGGTTTTCTGTGCCCAAGACTTCCTGCTTTTCTTCCTCTTCTGGGAGATCGAGATCATCCCGATGTACTTCCTCATCTCCATCTGGGGGACACTACCACCCCTGGGGAGGAAGGAATACTCAGCTATCAAGTACGTGCTCTATACCTTCATCGGCAGCGCTCTCATGCTAGCTGGAATACTCCTGGCCTATTTTAAGACTGGAACTTGGAGCCTGCCAGAGCTGGCGAGGAGAGCTCCAGAGCTTTCCTTCAGCCTGCGCATGCTCATCTTCTGGCTCATCTTCTTCTGCTTTGCTGTGAAGCTTCCCATGTTCCCCCTGCACACCTGGCTCCCCGATGCCCATACCGATGCTCCTACGGCAGGCAGCGTGATGCTGGCTGGAGCCCTCATCAAGATGGGGGGCTACGGCATGATAAGGGAGGTGGGGATCTTCCCCGAGGTGGCCAAGGCCTATGCCTTCATGCTGGTGCTCTTTGCCCTGGTCAATGCTTTGTATGGAGCCGCGGTTACCCTGCGACAGACTGATCTCAAGCGGCTTATCGCTTATAGCTCCATCAGCCACATGGGCTATGTTCTTCTGGGCATCTTTGCCCTCTCACCTCTCAGCCTCACTGGAGCCGCTCTACAGATGTTCTCTCATGGGCTCATCACCGGCATGCTCTTCGCCTTGGTGGGGCTGGTCTACCACAAGGCTCACGAGCGTCGAATTCACCTGCTCGGTGGCCTGGCAAGGCAGATGCCAGTCATGGCCGTGGCCTTCAGCATAGCTGGGCTTGCCTCGCTGGGACTTCCCACAACCTCCGGATTTGCTGCCGAGTTCATCACCTTCTGGGGTAGCTTTACCAGCAACATCTTCCCGGCGATAAGGGTCTGCGTGGTGGTGGCGCTTGTCTGCATCGTGATCACCGCGGGATATATGCTCTGGGTCATTGAGAGGGTCTTTTACGGCGAGCCCAGGCCAGAATATGAGGGAACGCCCGACCTCTCCCCCCTTGAGCTAGCTACATCAGCTCTATTCATCGCCGGAATCATGCTCATCGGCGTTTACCCTAAAATCCTGACCGACGTTCTCATGCCGGGCATGATGAAGCTCCTGGGATCATGAAATGAACTGGTATCTGATCTCCCCACAGCTTAGCCTGGGAGCCCTAGCCCTGCTAGTGGTCGTGCTCGACCTCTGGGTCGAAGATAAGCGGCTCCTGGCGGTGGTTGGGGGAGTCGGCCTCACCCTGCCCTTTGGCCTCACCGCCTCCCTCTGGGGCCACCAAGAGGCAACGCTATATGGCAGTCTTGCCGTAGATGGCTTCAGCCTCTTCTTCTGCTTCCTCTTTCTGGGCATTGCCTTCCTCACCATCCTTTACTCCACGGATTACCTCCCTCACCTGAGAGGCCGGCGGGGGGAATATTACGCCCTAATACTCCTCTCCACCTGCGGCTTCACCTTCCTGGCAGCCGCTCGGGAGCTCATTTCCATCTACTTAGCCTTGGAGCTTTCCAGCCTGCCCCTCTACGCCCTGGCGGCCTTTTTAAAGGATGAGAAGTCCGCTGAAGCAGGTATCAAGTATCTTCTTCTCGGGGCCATAGCCTCGGCTGTTCTTCTCTATGGAATGGCCCTCATCTATGGCCTTACCGGAAGAACTGGGCTCTCCGAGATTGCCCAGGCCCTGACCGCGGGGGAGACCAGGGAGCCGGCACTGCTTTTGGCGCTAGCGCTGCTCATCGCTGGCTTTGGCTTCAAGATAGCCTCCGTTCCCTTCCAGATGTGGGTGCCGGACGTCTATGAGGGTGCTCCCACCCCAGTCACAGCCTACCTCTCAGTGGGCAGCAAGGCAGCAGGCTTCGCCGTCATCCTACGAGTCTTCTACGAGGCCTTCGGCCAGCCCAACTGGCTGGTCTCCGAGTGGAGCCTGACCATCGCCATCCTCAGCGCGGTTACCATGACCCTGGGGAACTTGGTTGCCATCTGGCAGGGAAACATCAAGCGAATGCTGGGCTACTCGGGGATCGCCAACGCCGGCTACATCATGGTGGGATTAGCTGCAGCGAGCAGCCTGGGAAGGAGTGGGGTGCTCTTCTTCCTAGCTGTCTACACCCTGGCCAACTTGGGAGCCTTTGCGGCAGTCATTGCCATCTCTGAAAAAATAGAGAGCGACCTCATTGAGCATTACTCCGGAATGGCCCGGCGAGCTCCAGGCCTGGCCCTCATCCTGGCCCTTTGCCTTATATCACTTATCGGCATTCCCCCAACAGCCGGCTTCATGGCCAAGTTTTATATCTTCAACGCCGGCGTGCAAGCTGGCCTTCTCTGGTTGGTGATCGTCGGAGTGGTAAACTCTGTCATCTCAGCCTACTACTACTTGCGGGTGGTCAAGGTGATGTTTCTGAACGAGCCAGCCTCGGAGGAAGGTGTATCCTTTTCTTCCCCACTTCGAGCCGTGCTCGCCCTCACCGCCCTGGGGGTGCTCTTGCTGGGAGTGTTCCCTTATGTGCTGCTTCACCTGGCAGAAAAAGCCATCCTGCTCTTGCCCTAGCCGATCAATCGGCAATTCAGAAGCAAGGAGGAGCGCAGTTGCTTTCAGCGCCCCAAAGGAATAAAATCACGCCGGGGAGGATAGGAAGTGGTCGTAGACCCGAGCACGAATTTGTTAGGTGAATTCGGACAGATAGCCCTGTTCCTGATCCTTTCCATCCTCTTTACAGTTATGCTGGTGCTTCTTCCCGTGGCCCTTCGCTACGTGGGGCTGGTGCCCCGGAAGCCATCTCCAGCCAAGCAATCCACCTATGAGTGCGGGATGCAGACCATCGGCGAGACCTGGGTCAGGTTCAATTTTCGCTACTACCTTTATGCCATTAGCTTCATGCTCTTCGACATACTGGCCGTTTTCCTCT
>CAZYDA010000110.1:0-3360 GCA_964645275.1 uncultured Dehalococcoidia bacterium
ATTTTATCAAAAAGTGAGGAGGATTTATGAGCCCGACAAGTAATTGCCGGGGAATTGGCGAGGGGCCAATTCCGGCAAGTGAGCTCGATACGCCGGAGAAGGTGAAGAACAGGCCTCAGGCAAAGAACCCGGTGAAGGTCTGCGACACTACCTTTAGGGATGGGCACCAGTCCACCATAGCTACCCGAATGCGTACTGAGGACATGGTAAAGCTGGCCCCGGAGATGAACAAATGCGGCTTTTATTCCATGGAGGTCTGGGGAGGTGCCACCTTTGACGTGGCTCATCGGTTCCTGGGCGAGGACCCCTGGGAAAGGCCGCGGTTGCTCAAGAAGCTCATGCCCGACACCCCGCTCCAGATGCTCCTACGGGGACAGAACCTGGTGGCCTACCGCAACCACCCTGATGACCTGGTAGACGCCTTTGTGGAGCAGGCGGCCGATGTGGGAATAGACATCTTTCGCGTCTTCGATGCGGTGAACGATGAGCGCAACCATGAGCGGGCGGCCCAGGCCATCAAGCGCTGTGGCAAGCACTACCAGGCAGCCATCTGTTATTCCCTGACCCAGCCGAGGATGGGCGGGCCGGTTTATAACCTGGAGTATTACCTCAAGAAGGCCCTCTTCTTCCAGAATGAGCTGGGGGCTGATTCCATTTGCATTAAGGATCAGGCAGGCTTGATCTCGCCCTATGATGCCTATGACCTCATCAAGGCGCTAAAGCAGGAACTGAAGGTTCCAGTTGAGCTACATACCCATTACACCAGTGGGCAGGGCTCGATGTCCCTGCTCAAGGCCATCGAGGCTGGGGTGGACATCATTGACACCGCCCTCTCCCCCTTCGCGCTGCGCTCTTCCCAGCCGGCGATCGAGCCCCTGGTGGTGGCCCTGTACGGAACCGACCGCGATACCGGGCTGGATATAGAACAGTTAGTCAAGTGCAGCCGGATGTTGGAGGAGATCGCCCCCAAATACCGTGACTTCCTGGACACCACCCGGATGTCGGTCATAGATGCCGAGGTGTTGGTCCATCAGATACCGGGTGGCATGACTACCAACCTGGTGGCCCAGCTCAAGCAGATGGGCGCCCTGGATAGGCTGGCTGAAGTTCAGGCGGAGACGGCCAGGGTGAGGGCCGACTTTGGTTACCCGCCGCTGGTAACGCCCACCAGTCAGATCGTAGGGGTGCAGGCGGTGCAGAACGTCCTGGCGGGCCGGTATCGGATATTTTCCAAGGAGGCCATAAACTATATGCGGGGACTTTATGGTCGGCCACCAGCTCCGGTCAACCCCGAGGTTCAGAAGCTTATACTCAAGGGCAAGGAGCCGGTTGACCGCCGGTCTGGGGACGTGCTCGAGCCGGAGCTGGAGAAGGCCGAGAAGAAGACCACTGGCTTGGCGAAAGATTTGAAGGACGTTCTCACCTACGCCCTCTTCCCCAACACCGGGCTCGAATTCCTTAAGTGGAAATATGGTCAGGGTCCAGCCCCCTCAAACCTGGAGCCGGCCAAGACCCTCGAGGATGTGAAGCGTGAAGATGAACTCATTGCCAAGGCCAAGGCGGGCAAGCTGATGGAGAAAGAATAGCCACTGAGCCTGCTCCGGCACCTTGAAGAATGGGGCAAACGTTAGCCGAAAAGATCCTCAGTCGAAAGGTTGGCCGTGAAGTCCATGCCGGAGAGACGATCGTCTCCGCCGTGGACGTGGTCTTTGTGCAGGACGGCACCGGACCACTGACTATAAGGCAACTGGAAGAATTGGGCCTAGAGGGCTGGGTCAGGCCGGGAATAAAGGTGGCCTTCTTCCTCGACCACGCAGCCCCCAGCCCCCGGAGGGAACTCTCCAATGATCACCTCCTGCTTCGGAGGTTCGCCCCCAGGATTGGCGCGCGTGTCTTTGAGGTGGGGGAGGGGGTTTGCCACCAGCTCGTCGCCGAGCATTATGCCAGCCCCTGGCAGGTCATTGTAGGAGCCGATTCGCACACGGTAACCGCTGGAGCATTGGGGGCCTTTGCCACTGGAATGGGCTCCACCGATGTGGCGGCGGCCATCTACACCGGCAGCACTTGGCTGCGGGTGCCGGAGAGCTATAGGATCTGGCTCGAGGGCCGCTTCCCTAAAGGAGTCTATGCCAAGGACCTGATCTTGAGCCTCATCGGCCGGATCGGGGCGGATGGGGCAACCTACAAGGCGCTGGAATTCGGAGGAGAGACCTTGGATCAGCTTTCCCTTTCAGATCGCCTCACCATGGCCAACATGGTGGTGGAAGCTGGGGCTAAGGTGGGGCTCTTCCCCGCGGATGAGATTACGCGAGATTTCCTGAACCAGCAGGGACGGGGAGAGGCCTATGAGGCGCTCCTGCCCGATCCCGATGCCACCTATGAGGAAACTCTAGAGGTGGACCTCTCGACACTTGAGCCAATGATTTCCCAGCCTCACAGAGTAGATCAGGTGGTTCCAGTCGGCGAGGTGAAGGGGGTGAAGGTGGACCAGGTGTTTCTGGGGACCTGTACCAATGGACGCCTGGAGGATTTGAAGGTGGCTGCGGAGATATTGGAAGGTAGGAAAAGACATTCCCAGACCAGGCTGCTGGTCGCTCCAGCCTCGCACCTGGTTCTTCAGGAGGCCCTCAGTCGGGGGTATGTCCAGACCCTGGTGGAAGCTGGAGCCGTTCTTCTGCCGCCAGGGTGTGCTGCCTGTGTTGGCGTGCACCAGGGAGTTCTGGGAGATGGCGAGATTTGCCTCTCCACCGCTAACCGAAACTTCAAAGGCCGGATGGGCAACGCCGAGGCCCTGATTTACCTGGGCAGCCCGGCCACCGCCGCCGCCACTGCTCTGACCGGGGAGCTGATCGACCCGAGGGAGGTACTTCGGTGAAAGGTCGGGCACTTAAGTTTGGAGATGGTATTTCCACCGATCATATCATCCCGGGGAGGTATTTTCACCTTCGGAGCAACCTTCCTGAGCTGGCGAAGCATGCCATGGAGGGCATTGATCCGGCATTTACCTCCCGGATCCGTCCGGGCGACTTCCTGGTCGCCGGGAAAAACTTTGGGCTGGGCTCCTCGCGGGAGCACGCTGCCCTGGTGCTGAAGCTCTCAGGCGTAGGTGCTGTATTGGCCGAGTCGGTGGCCCGCATCTTCTACCGCAATGCGGTGAACATCGGCCTGCCGGTGCTCATCCTGGACACCCGGGAGATAGCCGACGGGGATGAGCTGGAAGTCGACCTCGGCGGGGGGAGGGTCAGAGACCTCACCCGAGGGCTTGAGCTTTCCTTCAGTCCTCTACCACCGGTGATGCTCAAAATCCTGGAATGTGGGGGGCTGGTGCCCTACATCAAGAAATACCGCCGGTTTGAGGTA
>CAZYDA010000111.1:0-3099 GCA_964645275.1 uncultured Dehalococcoidia bacterium
GGCAACTCGGGAGTTGACAGGAGTTGGGAGAATTTATAGCATTTTGACGCCGCCCATTTGTACAAAACGGCCAAACCAAGGGGAGGGTTGAGATGGAAGGCAAGAAAAGGCTCAAGATATGCTTGGATGAGCTTTGCTCAGCGATGGAGGATAGCTCTTACGAGCATATCTACTACCTTGACCTCAAGACCGGTGAAATAGTGCTTATTTCAGACTGGATGGATGAGGAGGAAGTCGAAAGGCTGAGAGAGGGGATTGAGGGCAGCCCTGACCGCTACAGGCAAATACCAAAGGTTGAATCGTACGAGGCCTACCGGGATATGGAGGACTTCATTGCCACCGTGGAAGACGAGCATCTCGCTGAGCTGCTCGAGGTGGCGATCAATGGCAGTGGAGCCTTTCGCCGATTCAAGGATGTGCTGCTTCGTTATCCCGAAGAAAGGGAGAGGTGGTTTCGTTTTAAGGATGAGAGGATGGAGCAGAGAGCCCTGGAATGGCTCGATGGGATAGGTGTAAGCCCAGTCGAAGGTTAAGGACGATGATAGTTCTACATTCCCTCTGGGCCGGGATGCCGCAGCCCTACAAAAGGTGGTGGAAGGCTCGAAGAGAACAAAGCCCGATTGACCGGCCCCATTGGTTGCCGGTATGATATAGTGATGTTTATCTGGAGCCCTGAGGCAATTGAAGGCTTGCTCTCCCATCCCTCAGGGGATGTCCGGGAATGGGCTATCTTCAGAGCCATTGACCTTTATCCGGAAATTTTGGGCGAGCATATCCTGGCACTGCTGCCCTCCCTCCCGGAGGACCTCTCCTTCTCCATCCTTCGCCATCTGGCAGATCGCAATGAGCCCATCGCCGATATGGCTCCCCTGGTTTCCTTGGCGGGCGATGAGGGAAGGCCAAAGGTGCAAACCTTGGCCGGAGCGCTCCTGCTTCGCTCGGGTTATGCGCTTCTGCCTCGGGAGATGGAATTGACCAGTGCAAGCCATTATCCGGACATTGTTGGGGCAACCGAGGGCGGGTTTGCTCTCGTGCTCCAGGCCTACTCGGAGCTTGGGGCCGGAGGGCCTATCCTGGATGGCCTGGCAGACCTCTTCGGTTTTGCCGACCTCTATGGCGACCTGGCTGAGGCAGAGGGCAAGAAGGAGATCAGGCAAATAGCCGATTACTTTCGCCGTATATGGGGAAGCAAGATTCCCTCCCTGGAGAAGCTTCGGCAATCCGCAGATATCCTATCTTGTCTGGAGCAAGCCCTAAGGGAGCCGATGCCGGAGGAAAGGACGCCCTGGAAAGGGGGTCTCCTGGGGGAGCTAGAGCATGACCGGATACGCCTGGCAGCTCTATTTGAAATCGCCAAAGGGAGGGTCCATGAGTGGACAAAGGAGGAGATAGGGTTTTTCCTGGCCTGCGTCCTCTGTCTTTACCGTAACCGGGAGTGCCACCGCCGTCTGGCCGAGGCCGACGATATCTCCGGTCTGTGGAAAGCGCTGCTGATGAAACCATGGCATGGCGTTCCGGGCAAAGCGCTGGAGGATTTCTTGCTTTCCCAGGAGCCGGACCTACTTCTCAGGACCCTGTCAAGGGGGCTGACCCAGGAGTATTCACATGCCTCCTATGCCTTCACCCTCACCAACCTGCTGGGTATCCCCGGCAGGTTTAAGCTTTTTCTGGATGTGCTGGGGGACGAAGACCAGGAAGGCTTTTTGGTCGAAGAAGCCGGTAAGGCCTTAAAAGAGGGCGGCCTCCCTGCCTGCCAGTACATTATAGAGCACTATCCTCAGATGTCGCCGCGCCTGCGGACACTGATCCTCCCTGTCCTGGCCTCGTTTCCCACGCCTGAGGTGGTGGACTTTTGCCTTGAGCACTTCGAGGAGTACATGTGCAGTGACTGGCCTTTCGAGTTCGTGGACTCCCTTGGGGTGATAGCCTCCCCCCGTTTTCTCCCCCCTTTGCTGAAGGAATGGAAGGAGGGAGAAATACGGGTGGGAAGGACGATAAGGTTAATCTCACAAATCTGTAAGGTCAGGACCAAACAGATCAGGAGGGTTGTTCGTGATGTGGAGAAAAGAAAGTGGCGACCGGGGGAGCCTATTTCCTTATTTCCCCTTCGATGTTCCAAATGCAAGCATACCTACCATTACGACCTCAAGCAGATATACTTTAACAAGAACGGCTCCCCGATCATCGGGGATGTCATCCAGTGCAAGGGTTGTGGCAGCATTGAGAGCTACGAGATAAATGCGGACACCCTTTTAAACATCAGTGCCGAACTATCAAGGATATTAGCACTCAAGGGGGAAGGGAAAGAGGTTCCTGAATTGGATACGCCGCTCGTGCTTGGCGAGTTGCTTCATGGAATAAAAGTGCTGGGCAAAAAGGTGAGGGATGTTAGGGAGGCATATCATCTCCTTGCGGATGCAATTGAAAGACACCCCCAGGAGGCTGGATTGCATAGGCGCATGGGAAACCTCCTTCGGAATGGGGGGAGGCCCGACCTCGCATTACCCTATTACCTCAAGGCCGTTGAGCTCGATCCAAACGATGTGGACTCCTATTGCTCTATCGCCGAGGTGCTTGTGGATCAAAGGCGATACGGAGAGGCCATTCCCTACCTGAAGCGGTTGATACCCCTTTGCCGGGAGGCCAAGATGGACGAGCGCCTGAGGCGAAATATTTTCTCCGCCTTGCTTGAGCTTGTCTATATCGTTCAGGAGAAGACGGGGCACAGGCTGGAGCTGTTTCCACTGGCTAAGGGAGAGGATGTAAAGGCGAAGGGGCCCGTTACCCTTTATTTCGGCTCCGTCGATCCTTCCGACCCCGAAGATTTTGAGCTTCTCTATTATGTCTTCCGCCACGGGAAAATTCCGAGGAACTGGTCGAAGAGGCTAGAACGAGGAGCCCACAGGAGCTGAGGAGAACTTGCAGCATTTTGACGCCGTTCCTCTCCCCAAAGCGGCTGAACCAGGGCAAACGGAAGCCCAGGGAGACAAGATGCGCCAGATGCTGAAAGCGTGGCTAATCCTTGTTACTGTAGCATTGCTGACCTGGCCTTTCTTGTTTCCGGTAACTACGCTGGCCGATGATCCCGGGAGTGTGGCC
>CAZYDA010000112.1:0-3098 GCA_964645275.1 uncultured Dehalococcoidia bacterium
ACCCTTTCAGCTCCGGCCAAGGGGAGATATGCCCCAGTGGTGGCAAGTGGATATCTCAGGGTGGTTCGAGCAGTACCGGTGGTGGAGCTGGCCCTGCCCCGGGTCTGGCTTGTTCCGGGAAGCCTTAAGCTTTCAGGTCGGGCGAAATCTACGCTTGGGCTGGTCGAGGGTGGGGAGATAAGATTAAAACTGGGAGATATGCAGGCGAGAGCTGAAAGTCGGGCTGATGGCAACTTTTCAGTACGACTTAAAAAGGGGCTGGACTTGGAGCTACTGGGAACCCAGCAGCTTCGCATTGAGGTCCTCCCCAAAGAGCCCTGGCACTCTCCAGCAACCCAGGTGGAAAGTCTCTTTCTAGTCAACTGGGTAAACACCGGTGGAATACTCGCCTTGCTCCTTCTGCTGAGCATCTTTACGCGAAGCCGACTGAGGAAGCGCCAGTTTTCTCAGCGAAGGGAGGAAAGGGCTCCGGTTCTCTCTCAGCCAGCTAGGGAGCAGCGTCCCCCAAGCCCTGAGCCAGCTCGGCCTGCTGGAGGACCGGGACAGCGCATACTCGGGTGGTATCGGAGAGTGGTGCAGCTTATCCAACAGGCCTTGGGGGTAAGATCCTTACCTCAACAAACGCTGAGGGAATTTCTTCGCGAGGTTCTCCCGCGACTCGGTCCCCTGGCTCACCTCTTTGAGGAGCTGACTGGACTGGTGGAGAAGATACTCTACTCGCGCCAGCAACCCAGCGAGGAGGATGCCCACCACAGCGAGGAGATTTCGAGGAGGATCGAGAAGGAGCTAGGATCATCCCACAGAAATCCTTGATTTTTGTGGGAGTCCGTGTAATAAAATTTGGGGGCCGCAAAATTCCCCCGAGTTTTGCGGATTACGGAAGATGAGAAATTCAGATGTTATTTTGGGCGCTACCATAGCAGTCCTTATCATCTCAATAGTTTGCGTCCTTTTCTACCCTACAGTCCAGGATTTCATGGTGGGTAATAGCCTCTGGAATGGGTTGGCTGATTTCTGTGGAAGGTATAAGGCGGTAAACATTGATTCCTTCGTCGGACTTCCGGAGTCTCCCGGAGGGGTGGCCCTTCTCTCCATCCCTTACCTCCGGTGGGACGAGTCAGAGCTATCCCAGCTTCGAAGTTTTGTAGTGGGGGGAGGAAAATTCATATTGATGGACGACTTTGGCTGGGGCAATCAGATACTGAAATACCTTGGCCTCCAGGTAAGGCTTTCCGGGAAGATGTTGCTTGACCCCCTTTTCTGCTACAAGAACCCCCGGCTTCCCCGGATAACCGATTTTAGTCCCCAGCTGAAGGAAGCTGGAATAAATTCGGTGGTACTCAATCATGCTACAGTTTTGGAAGGGGCAGAGCCTGGCAAGGTCATGGCCTGGTCCTCCTCCGAGAGCTTCCTGGATCTCGATGGGGATGGCCGGAGAAGTCCTGCTGAGCCCCGGGGGCCTTTTGCGGTGGCGGCTGAGTTTCGGGTGGGGAAGGGAGAGGTCATAGTGGTTTCTGATCCCAGCATCCTCATCAACAGCATGGTTGGGAAGGATGACAACCGCGCCTTTCTTGAGTACATAACGGGACTGAGCCAGAGAAGCCCAGGCAGCATAATGGTTGACCGCCTCCATCTGGAGAAGACGCCACTGGATGAGTCCAAACTTAAACTGGCACGTGCCCGAGAATTTTTAGCCCGCCCGCCGCTCATGCTGGGGGCATTGACGCTTATTTTTTGGGGGATATCCCGTTATCTGCTCTGGAAATAGCGGCCCACTTGATATTTAGCGGCAACTTTTAAATCTGAAAGAGATCAAATTTACGGAATAGAAGGAGGATGATTTGGCTGAGGTAGATAAGGCAACCGAGCTCTGCCAAAAAGTGCTGGCGGAGGTATCCAAGGTCATCGTGGGGAAGGAAGAGTTAAAGCAAATCCTGCTCGTAGCCTTACTTGCCGGAGGACATGTGCTGATAGAAGGTCTGCCTGGTACTGCCAAGACCAAGCTTGCCCGAACCTTTGCCGAGGTCATTGGGGGTGAATTCAAGCGAGTTCAATTTACGCCTGATCTCCTTCCAGCGGACATCACCGGGTTTTATCTCTATTCTCCTGATGGCAGTTCCCGCTTAATCAAGGGGCCGATATTCGCCAACATACTCCTTGCCGATGAGCTGAATCGAGCCACCCCGAGAACGCAGTCAGCCTTGCTCGAGGCGATGCAGGAGTATCAGGTTACCATTGAGCGGGAGACCTACTCCCTTCCCCAGCCTTTTATGGTGATAGCCACTCAGCAGGAGGCGGGGGCCGAGGGAACTTATCCGCTGACGAATGTACAGGCAGATCGCTTCCTGCTTCGCAGTCAGAGTTCGTACTCCTCTAAGGAGGAGGAGAAGGAGGTGATAGCCAACATTGACCGGATTGAAGAACCCCAGGTTGGGGTTGTGGCCACACTCGATGAGGTGAAAGAAGCGCAGGAGGTGGCCAGAAGGGTGCATGTCTCAGGAGAGGTGGTGGAATACATCGCCTCCCTTATCCAGGCCCTGAGAGCTGATCCGGACGTTGACTGGGGGCCCAGCGTTCGCGCGGGCATTGCCCTTTATAAGTGTAGCCGAGTTCTGGCCTTGCTCGATGGTCGAGACTTTGTCATCCCGGACGACGTGAAGCATCTTTTCCTTTCGGCTGTGGAGCACCGCTTTAGAGTTCGGCCGGAGGCGGAGATGGACGAGGTTACCCCACGAGTCATCCTTGAACGCGTGCTGGAGAAGGTGCCAGTTCCGAAGGTATAAATCGACCCTAAAAAGTCGTTGAGACTCTTAGGGGCTTGACTTAGTTTTAACAAGAGGCGGCAGTTCGATGCGTCGTACTATAATTTGGGCTTACCCTGCTCTGGCACTGGCAGCCTGCATCTTTCTTTCGCCGCCGCTTTTCTCCTTCATTCCCTTTCTTCTTCTGGCGGCTTACCTCTACTTGCAGCTTCCCAGACCCTCCAGCCTTAGATGGGCTTGGCTTCGCGAATTATTCAACCTATTCCTTTTATTTGCCCTGGCAGTATGGCTCGAACCTCGCCTGGGTCTCTACTCCAGCCTGGTCTCCCTCCCGAT
>CAZYDA010000113.1:0-3052 GCA_964645275.1 uncultured Dehalococcoidia bacterium
TGAAGGTTGCCCCGGGCAATCTTGAGGTGCGAAAGCTACTCCGCCAGGCGAAGAAGAGGGTGGCTAAACCCGAGGTTGAAGGTGAGGTGACCAACCCCTGCGTTTGGATGAAGATGGGCGTAGTTCCTTACCGGGTCTGCACCAATAATTACAACTGTCTTACATGTGAGTTCGATCACGAGATGCAGGAGAAGATGGCTGCCGGCGGAGGGGAAGAGATTGAGAAAGCCCTAGGGGAACGATTGAAGCTTCCGGGGAACCAGAGGCTCTGCCGCTATGCCCTCGTCGGTCAGGTGTCCTATAGGCTCTGCAGCCGGCTCTTTCAGTGTGCCACCTGTGAGTTTGCACAGCAGATGGAGGAAGAACTGCAGCGGAAGATGGCCAAGCTGGCTGCCCGGCGGGAGGCGCTGCGCAAAAAGGAGGCTTGAGCGACAGCCTAAGATGAGAGAGACGGAGGATGCTACTTCTGCTAGCGTTTTGAGCCAACAAAGGAAGCTAGGTCTGAAAGTGCTTGAGGCTTGCAAGTATTTCCAATAATGGAGACATAGGCGATGTAACTTCTCTAGAGAACCCGGCAGTCGTTGAGGCTATCAAAAAGCTAGTCCAAGGATAAAGGGAGATATCTGGTATTGTAAAGAACAGTGCCAGGTGAGTGTAAAGCTTGCCTGGCACTGTTTTTAGATAACATAACGATAAAGGTTGACAAAGCACCTCCATTTGGTCTATTTTATTAACTGGGGTTGGGCTAGCTTGTGTGAGGCCGAGCAATGGATTGCCCGATTGAGGTTGCTGAAGTGGCTTTAAGACCCCAACTTTCAAAGGATTCCTCAGTTAAAGAAACTGCATTCATTACCCCCGATTCCTCCTTCCTTCATGAGGTCGAAGAGCTAAGTGGCGAAAAGGTCTCCCTCTGCTACCAGTGTAAGAAGTGCTCCAGCGGCTGCCCGGTGAACTTCGTTATGGATTATCTTCCCCACGTTATCATGCGCATGATTCAGCTCGGGCTAAAAGACCGGGTATTAAGCAGCACCACCATTTGGATTTGTGCCTCCTGCGAGACTTGCACCACCAGATGCCCCAATGAAATCGATATCGCCGGGGTGATGGATACCCTCAGGCGCATGGCTCTGGCCCAGGGTTCACCGGTGCCCCCGGCGGTGAGAGATGTTCCAAAGTTTCACCTGGCCTTCCTTAACTCCATCAAGGCCGGTGGTCGAGTTCATGAGATGAGCATGCTCGCCGGCTACATGCTTAAGACCAACTTCTGGGCCAAGTTGAGGAGTGAGGGGCTTCTCCGGCTTGGCTGGGAGATGTTCCGTCATGGTAAACTCAAGCTTCTCCCTCACCGAATGCATCGGAGGGGTGAAATCAAAGAACTCTTCAAAAGCTTGCCAGTGGCAAGGGGTTTAGGGGCATTGCCGGACTCAGTGCTGCTCTCAACGTCGCCGAGCGCAGTGAATAAGGAGGACAAGGTGAAACAAAGGGAACTTGTGCCTACAGTGTGTCCCTATTGTGGCTGTGGCTGCGGCTTGCATGTGGTCGTTGAGGAAGGCGTGGCCGAGAACATCGAATACATGGAGGAGCACCCGGTCTGCCAAGGTGCTCTTTGCCCCAAGGGCAATGCGGCGCTGGAGGTAGTCTATCACCCGGAACGACTACGCTATCCCATGAAGAGAGAGAACGGCGGCTGGAGGAGGGTCAGTTGGGACGAAGCAATCGAGCTTGTGGCAACCGGTCTAAAGCAAGTGTATGAGGTGCATGGTGCCGATGCCTTGGCCTTTCTTGCGTCGGCGAAATGTACCAATGAGGAGAATTATCTTTTGCAAAAACTGGCCAGGCTAATAGGGACAAATAACATTGACCATTGTGCCCGCCTTTGCCATGCCTCCACCGTGACCGGACTCATCGCTACGTTAGGAAGTGGAGCTATGACTAACCCTATTCCTGACCTGGTAAACTCAAAATGTATTTTCATCGTCGGCTCCAATCTGGCCGAGAATCACCCCGTTGTGTCCAGATGGGTATGGGATGCTAAAGAGCAGGAGGCAAAGGTAATTGTAGCTGACCCGCGCTACACCCCTACTGCCTGGATGGCTGACATCTTTTTGCAGCTTAAGCCGGGCACGGATATCGCCCTAATTAACGGCATAATGCATATCATAGTTAACGAGAAACTGTACCGCCAAGATTTCATCAGTAGGCGCACGACCGGTTTCGATCAGCTTCGAGAATTAGTTGCTAAATATGACCCGGCTACTGTGGAGAAAATCTCCGGCGTATCTTCCCACCTGCTTCAAGAAGCGGCTCGGCTTTATGCTAAGGCCGAGGCAGCAGCAATAGTTTACTGCATGGGAGTCACCCAACATACCTGCGGCCATGGGAACGTCGTTAACTGTGCTAATCTGGCGCTCCTCTGTGGACAGATTGGACGACCGGGGACCGGGGTACTTCCCTTGAGGGGGCAAAATAATGTTCAAGGCGCCTGTGACATGGGTGCCTTGGCCACTTTCCTTCCCGGCTATGTCAATGTCGCCGATGAAAGCGGCAGCGGCAGGATTGCTCAATTATGGGGTCGGGAGCACCTGCCCGGCAAACCGGGGTTAACTGTGGTAGAGATGATGAATGCCGTAGGAGAAGGAAAGATTAAAGGCATGTATATCATGGGAGAAAATCCTGTTATTTCTGACCCCTACTCCGCCCATGTCGAAGAAGCTTTGAGCAAACTTGACTTCCTGGTTGTTCAGGAAATGTTTCTTTCAGAGACTGCCAGGCTGGCGCATGTAGTACTGCCTGCAGCTAGCTGGGTGGAGAAGGAAGGATCGGTAACGGGGACAGAACGTCGTGTTCAATGGATGCACAAAGCAATTGAACCTATTGATGAAACCAGGGCGGACTGGCGAATTATTTGCGAGATTGCCAACAGACTGGGCTTCAATTTTAACTACTCCGGCCCGGAGGATATCCTGCGTGAGATAAACCGGGTGGTCCCCTCATATGGTGGCATTACCCCCGAGCGCATTAAAGAGCATATTGGGGGGCTGACCTGGCCATG
>CAZYDA010000114.1:0-3048 GCA_964645275.1 uncultured Dehalococcoidia bacterium
TTGGTCTTCAGCCGAAGGATTGTTGAGCACATCAGGGAGGGAGCCGAGGGATCAAGGAAGGAAACTGAAGAGTGCTTCACCCTGCCGACCTATGAGGCCTCAAATCTTTCCCCTCCACCTCCCAGCCTTACCTCGCTTCAAGAGCTCATGTGGGATAATGCCGGCATCCTGCGAGATAAAGAGGGACTGGAAAAGGCAGCCCTTACCCTGGCTGCCTGGGAAGCCTGGCTCCCCAAACCCGCCGACCGCGCTTCCTGGGAGCTGGTGAACCTGATCCTCGTGGGGCGCCTCCTCGTCGAAGCGGCCTTGATCCGGGAGGAAAGCCGGGGGGCACACTTCCGCTCGGACTTCCCACAATCCTCTCCAGAGTGGCAAAAGCACCTCATCTTCAGAAAGGAGTCGCCATGAACTGGCCGGGGCAGCTTCGCGATATAGTGGCCCGAGCTCTTATGGAAGACCTCGCCGCCGGGGATCCTACCACCACAGCCCTGATACCTCCCGAGCTTCAAGGTGAGGGCTGCATAACCGCTGAAGAGGAGGGAGTGCTGGCCGGACTTGGGGTGGTTAGGGAGGTCTTCCACCAGGTAGATGCTTCCCTTCGCTTTCAGAAATTGGCCTCCGACGGGGAGAAGGTGAGCCCAGGGCAGAAGGTTGCCCGGGTCTCCGGTAGCCTAGCCAGCATCCTTCAGGCAGAGCGAACGGCCTTGAACTTCCTCCAGCATCTCAGCGGGATCGCCACCGAGACCCGCCGGTACGTCGAGGCTGTGTCAGGGACCAGGGCTAAAATTCTGGACACCCGCAAGAACACTCCAGGGCTTCGGCTGCTGGAGAAGTACGCCGTCCGTGTGGGCGGGGGGCAAAATCACCGCCTGAGCCTGGGGGATGGCATATTGATCAAGGATAACCACCTGCTGGCTCTCAGCTCGAAGGGGGTGGGGGTGGGGGAAGCAGTTCGGAAAGCCCGTCAGAACGCTCCCCACACCCTGAAGATCGAGGTGGAGGTCGAGGCACTGGAGCAGGTCGAGGAAGCTCTCAGCGCTGGAGCAGATGTGATCCTGCTGGACAATATGCCGCTGGATCAAGTAAGGCGGGCAGTGGAGCTAATTCAAGGTCGGGCTCTGGCTGAGGCCTCTGGAGGCATCAACCTGGGCAACGTTCGAAAAGTTGCCGAGACTGGGGTGGACTTCATCTCCGTTGGAGCCATAACTCACTCGGCTAAGGCGCTGAGTTTCACCCTCAGCCTGGTTTGACTCCTCCTCAACTAGGTGCTAGTATTCTAGTGCCCGCGAAATTTGCGATTTCCTTGCTGGAGAGGAAATGCCACTTTATGAGTATTTTTGTCTGGAATGTAAGGAGAAATTCGAGCTGCTTCGCCCGATGAGCCGGGCCTCTGAGCCAGCCTCGTGTCCCCGCTGCCATCGAGAGGTTGGCCGGGCACTTTCCCGTTTTGCCCCGATGTCAAAGGATGCCAGCGGCGCTTCCACCCTCTTAGGCAGCAGTTCCTGCGCCACCTGCTCGGCCACCAGTTGCGAGAGCTGTGGGCGCTGAGGAGCCTCTAGCCCTCCAGAGGTAGACAGCAGAGGCGCTCGCTAAGATAATTGCCTCAACTATCACTGCCCCAGATAGGAAAAGGGCTGTGTGGAAGAAGAATCCCTCCGGGAACATGGCTATCAGGTAATCCCGGGTTGGGTCGAGCAGCCAGAGCTGGTTACGAAAGCTGGTCAGGTGAAAGGCCAAAAAGAAACTCTCGAAGTCCACCGCAGCCCATATCCCCACAGCAGCCAGGGCTAGAATGGTGAGCAGCCCCCCGAAGAGGAAGGCCTTCGCCATCTGGGAGAGGAAAGCTCTCCTCAGCCAGATGAATCCCGCCACCAAATAAGTCAGGACATAGGCTAAACTGGCCCACTGGACCTGGTAACAGCGCTGCACAAGGTTCCTTACATCCCTTAGATGAGCCAGCTCTCTCTCGTTGAAGAGTTTTATCTCCTCCCCATTTCTCGAAACCTGGACTTGCGGGGAGTCGCTTTTGAGATTGAAGTAGTCCACAAGCTTTCTGGCCGCTCGAAGGAGATCCTGTTCCGGTATCCCGATAGCCTGGCTTATCCCATACCTCTCAAAGCCCCACTGGTAGAGGCGCATCTCGTTAAGCAATCCGCGCAAGTTTGAGGTGAGAAGCAGGATAAAAAGTCCCACCGCAAAGAGGCCAAGACCGACGAGGAGAAGAACCCTCTTCATCAATGCTCCCCTATGCTAAAACACTCGCCTGGAATTTTCAATTCCGGACTCGCTTGCCAAGCAGCCTGGCCGAAGGTATAATCCGGTTAGCGTGGAAGAAGACCTGTCCAGTTTCGAGGCCTTTCGGAAAATCATAGCCCGGCTGCGCTCACCCACCGGCTGTCCCTGGGACCGGAAGCAAACTCACGAATCTCTCAAGCCCTACCTTATAGAGGAGGCCTACGAAGTCATCCAAGCCCTGGATAAGGGAGACCATCAGAAGCTCTGCGAGGAACTGGGAGACCTCCTGCTTCAGATCGGGCTTCACTCCCAAATTGCCTCCGAGGCTGGCGAATTTGACATCTCAGATGTCATCCGGGGGATTAACGAGAAGCTCATCCGCCGCCATCCTCATGTCTTCGGAGACCTTGAGGTTAAGAGAGCCGATGAGGTCCCCTTTCTGTGGGAGGAACTCAAGCGCAAGGAAGGGAAAAAAGGTTCCATCTTGGATAGCGTTCCTCGTGAGATGCCTGCCTTAGCCCGAAGTCAACTACTTCAGGAGAGAGCTGCCCGTGTTGGCTTCGATTGGGAGAGGGTGGAAGGCGTGTTGGACAAGGTAGCCGAGGAGGTACAGGAGCTGAAGGAAGCGGATAATCCTCAGCAGAAGGCTAGTGAATTTGGTGACCTGCTGTTTGCCCTGGCCAACTATGCTCGCTGGATTGGCATAGATCTTGAAGCTGCCTTGCGCTCGGCCAACGAAAAGTTCTATAGGCGTTTTACCAAGATGGAGGAGCTTTGCCGAAAGCAAGGCCTATCCATGGAGAAGCTCTCGCT
>CAZYDA010000115.1:0-3011 GCA_964645275.1 uncultured Dehalococcoidia bacterium
ATTAGGAAGCTGGTTTATGAGGAGAAGAGGGTTTCGCTCAGGGAGCTGGTGCAGGCCCTGGATGCCAACTGGGAGGGGTATGAGGAGCTGCAGCGGCTTTGTCTGGAGGCCCCCAAGTACGGCAACGATGACGACTACGTGGACGAAATAGCCGCTGAGCTCTACCATTTTCTGGCCCAGACCATCACCCAGTACGATTATGTCTTTGGGGGTAAACATCAGCCTGGCGGCATTTCCATCTCATCCATGTGGGCGGGTGGGGCCCTAACTGGAGCTACCCCAGATGGGCGCTATGCTGGGGAAGTCCTAGCCGACGGGTCCATGTCGCCCATGCGGGGGTGCGATGTTACCGGCCCCACTGCTGTCATCAGGAGTGCTGCCAAGATAGACCAAGCACTTTATGCTTCGACGCTCCTTAACCTGAAGTTCCACCCCTCAGCTCTGAGAAGCATCGAGGACCTGAAAAAGCTGGCCAGCCTCATCAAAACATACTTCAGTCTGGGGGGGAAACATGTTCAGTTCAATGTGGTCAGCCGCCAGACCCTTCTTGAGGCCCAGCAGCACCCCCAGGAATATCGCGACCTGGTGGTGAGAGTGGCTGGTTACAGTGCCTATTTCGTACAGCTCGGGAAGAAGGTCCAGGATGAAATTATCGCCCGCACCGAGCTTAGCTGGTGAAGCTTCTGAGGTGGAGATGAAGACCCCTACGGTCCTCATATACGGCGTGGGTGATGTGGCTCCAATGACCTATGCCCCAATGTGGGAGTCACGGGTTAGGGAAATCAGGGGGAGTGGCTCTATATTTCAGGAGGTAACTTCTTTCCTGCGCCAGGCAGACATCGTCTTCTGTCAGCTGGAGATCCCCCTGTCCAACCGGGCGGAATTCAGCCTGCCTCAGGCTAGACGGGCCGATTTTGCCCGTCCCGAAACTGCCGAGCTTCTCCAGGAGGCTGGCTTCAAAGTGGTGTCTTTTGCCAGCAACCACTGCTGGGACTGGGGCCCAGGGGTTCTGCTGGACACCATAGAGGCCCTAAAGAACTCGGGGATGGCGGTGGTGGGAGTAGGAGAGAGTATCCGGCAGGCACGCAGGCCGGCACTGCTCACGGTCAAAGGGTTGCGGGTGGCTTTCCTTGCCTATAACTCTATTCTGCCTCTCGGGTACTGGGCTGAGGAGGATCGGCCCGGCTGTGCTCCACTGAGGGCCTGGACCTTTTATGAGCAAATCGAACACGACCAGCCGGGCACCCCCTGCCGGGTGCGCACCTTCCCTCACTGGCATGATCTCGAGGCGGCTCTTGAGGACGTAAGAGAAGCCAAGAAGGTGGCTCAGCTGGTAATCGTCTCGCTCCACTGGGGAATTCATTTTGTGCCGGGGGTGCTCGCCGACTACCAGCGGGTAGTAGCCCACCAGCTCATGGATGCCGGGGCAGACCTTATCCTGGGGCACCACCCTCACATACTGAAGCCGATAGAGGTCTACCGGGGCAAGGTGATCTTCTATAGCCTGGGCAATTTTGCCACCGATCTGCCCTTTACCCCGGAGCTTGCCCAGCAGCCGAGCTTTCGCGAGATACAGCAGCTCAATCCAGAGTGGGTACCCGATCCCGATGTCCTTTACAACTGTCCCCCGGAATCGATGAGAACTATGGTAGCCAAGTGCCTGGCCTCGCCGCGGGGCATTGAGAAGGTGTCCTTCCTGCCCGCCTACATCGATCGGCAAACGGCCCGGCCTAGAATACTTCCGGCCTCGGAGGACCGATTCTGGGATGTTCTCGAATATGTGCAAAGGATAACTTCAAGCCAGCACCTCAGCACCAGCTACCGAGTCGAGGGGGATGAGGTTGTCATCGAGGAGGGAGCGTGGGTCAGTCCCGGTTAATCGCCAGGACTCTCACCGAGTTGGGCTATGAAGACCTGCCGCCGGAAGTGGTCCGGGTGGTTAAATATAGCTTTCTCGACACTCTAGGGGTGACCCTTGCTGCCAGTACTCTGGGAGAAGGGTGTCGCCCTTTCGTCAGGCTGGCAAGGCAGTGGGGTGGGAAAAAGCAAAGCACCATCCTGGGTTCCGGCCTTAAGGCACCCGCCCCTACCGCTGCTCTGGTCAACGGCGCCATGGCCCATGCCCTTGATTTCGAGGAGGTACATGATGAGGCTACAGTTCACCCGAGTGCCAGCACCTTTCCTGCAGCACTGGCCCTGGCCGAGGGCCAGGGAGGGATCAGCGGAAGGAGAGTGATTACGGCACTGGCCCTGGGTAACGAACTGGTAATCCGCCTTGGCCGGGCGGTCAGTGTTGATCCCCTCCAGTACGGGTGGTTCCTCCCTCCCATCCTAGGGGCTTTCGGGGCGGTGGTGGCGGCGGGGAAGATTCTGGAGCTGACAGCAGACCAGTTACTCTCCGCCCTTTCTCTGGTGCTATGCCAGACATCCTTCAGCGCTGAAATTGCCCGCAGCCCCCAGTCCCATATAAGGGAAGTGCGGGATGGGTTTTCAGCCCAGGCGGGAGTGCTGTCTGCCCTCCTGGCGGCGGAGGGTATTACCGGTTTTGAGCATCCTCTTGAAGGCGAGGCGGGAGTCTTTGCCCTGTATTTCAGGGGGAACTTCAACCAGGAGGAGTGTCTGGCTGGCCTGGGCCAGAGGTTCTACCTTTCACGGACAAGCTTTAAGCCTTGGCCCAGCTGTCGGGGCACCCATGCTTATATTCAGGCGGCCCTTGAGCTCAGGGAGAGGGGGCTTGAGCCGCAGCGAATCTCCAGGGTAAACCTTGAGGTGGCCCAGCTCAACCGTATGCTTTGTGAGCCGGCCAAGGAAAGGGCCAACCCCAAGACGGCCATCGGAGCTAAGTTTAGCCTGCCCTTTGTGGTGGCCACGGCCCTGGTGCGGGGCCAGGTAAGCCTGGGTAGCTTTTCCGCCGAGGCACTGGCCGATGAGGAAGTCGTTGCCCTGGCCCGAAAGGTGTATTGCAGGGTCAACCCCTCCCTCAGACCATCCCAGGGGGTTATGGAGGTGAT
>CAZYDA010000116.1:0-3009 GCA_964645275.1 uncultured Dehalococcoidia bacterium
CCCCCACAGATACGCGGAGCCGATTTTACGTCGGTACTACCGTGCTTTGAACCCCTGCTGCGCGTGGATCAGAATGGATTCCCCCGGCCGTTTCTGGTAACCAAGTGGGAAATTTCCCCCGATGGGAAGGCGATCACCCTCCACCTGAGGAAGGGCGTCAAGTTCCATGATGGATCGGACTTCAACGCCGAGGTGGTCAAGTACGACATCGAAGCAGCCCAAAAGACAAAGGTTTCACTCCGAGTGATAGAATCAATGGACATTCTTGATCCCTATACCCTTCGCCTCAACGTCAGCGAATACAGCAATGGGCTTCTGTTCGTCCTATCACAGTCTGAGGGTCTGGTCTTCTCGAAGAAGGCAGTCGAGGAGCACGGTCTTGACTGGGCCAAGGCAAACCCGGTGGGAACCGGGCCATTCAAGCTGGTGGACTTCAAGCGCGATGCCTACGTGAAGTTTGAAAAGTTCGATGGCTACTGGGATGAGGGGAAGCCTTACCTCGACAAATTAGAGCTCCTGGCCGTTGCTGACCCCATGACCGCTTCGGCGATGATGCAGGCCGGGGAGGCCAACATCTGGTATAGAGCCGATCCCAGATACGCCCGCGATCTCGTGCAAAGGGGTTTTAAGGCAGTTCAGATGCTGGCAGGACTACATGGACTCGCCCCCGACGGCAAAAATCCTGATTCCCCCTTCGCCGACAAGCGAGTGCGCCAGGCCGTGGAATACGCCATTGATCGAAAGGCGATAGCAGAGGCATTAGGGTATGGTTTCTGGGAGCCGGCCAATCAGATCTGTTCCTCCACCAAGCTGGGTTATAATCCCGACTATCAGGGCCATCCCTATGACCCGAATAAGGCCAGGGAACTTTTGGCCCAGGCAGGCTATCCCAACGGCTTTAAGACCAAGATCATCATGGCTCCCCACTTCGGTGATAGGGATGCCATGGTCGCCGTACAGCACTACCTGCGTAAGGTAGGGATTGATGCCGAGCTGGAAATCCCTGAAAAGGGCCGATATTATGAGCTCAACTATGGAGGCTGGAAGAACGCCCTCTTTTATGTGGTCATTGGGCAGGATCCGAACTACGCCACAAGCCTCAACCGTCAGTTGATAAGCACTGCCAAATGGTACAAGAGCATGCTTCGGCCAGCCGAGTTTGATGAGCTGGCCAAGAAGGCGCTCACTTCCCAGGACCCCAAGGACATAAAGACGTTCTGTCAACAGGCAGTCAGGCTGGGAAGCGAGGAGGTCATGTTCGTCCCCCTCTGGACCGTGCCGGTGATAACCATTATGGACAAAACAGTTCGCGATACCTACTTCTGTCATTGGACTCACACTCTCTGGCAGCCGGCCGATGCCTGGCTGAGTCGATAAGTTAGAGCTTGCCAAATTTATTCACCTGGCCCGCCGGCCGGCGGGCCAGGTGATAGTCGGTTCCGTTAGCTTTGAACTCCTGATCGCAGTGGGCGGGGTAGAGTAGTGACCGCTTACATCATTCGCCGACTGATCCAGGCCCTGCTCGTCCTCTTCATAGTCAGCGTACTTGTTTTTCTGGTAATGCACCTGCTCCCTGGCGACCCCATTTTGATTTACCTCTCTGAACAAGATGTGGAAAATCTCACCCCGGAGCAAATTGCCTACTACCGACATCAATTCGGGTTGGATAAGCCTTTGCCAGTGCAGTATCTCAACTGGATAGGTGACCTTTTCCATGGCGACTTTGGCACCTCGGTGAACTACCACGAAGACGTGGGCAAGCTCCTGGCAGAGCGCCTGCCGGTGACCATCCACTTGGGATTGCTGGCCCTCCTTCTGGCAAGCATTTTTGGCATCCTGGCCGGGGTGCTGGCAGCGCTGAGACGCGGCAAGTGGTTGGATACCGTGATGACCTTGCTGGCTAACATTGGCATAACCATCCCCGTCTTCTGGCTGGGCATCCTGATGATCTACGGCATCGGCCTCGAACTTAAATGGCTGCCTATCTGTGGCTATACCTCCCCCTTTGAGGATTTCTGGCTCAGCACCAAGCAGGTCATCATGCCGGTACTTTGTCTGGCCGTCTTCGCATTGGCCTCCACTGCGCGTCAGACCCGCTCCAGCATGCTTGAGGTCATTCGTCAGGACTATATCCGGACTGCCTGGGCCAAGGGATTAGGGGAGCAGACGATAGTGACCCGGCACGCGCTGAAGAACGCCCTCATCCCAGTGGTCACCCTGATAGGCATTCACGTCCGTCGGGTCTTTGGGGGCTCAGTTTTCATCGAGACCGTCTTCAACATCCCCGGAATAGGTCGGCTGATGGTCAGCTCCGTCCTCGGTCACGATTATGCCGTCGTTCAAAGCGGCGTTCTGGTGATCGCCGCCATAGTGGTACTGACGAACCTCCTCGTTGATATTTCCTATGGCTGGCTAGACCCTCGAATACGCTATGGCTAGAGAGTGCCATGTCGCGAGAGCAAACTTCCGCAGTCTTTAGCGAAGCTCCTCCACGAGTCAGCGAGTGGCGGCGCTTCACCCGGGTATTCCTCAGTCGGGGGGTGGTGATCTTTGGCCTCGTGGTCATCCTGGGCCTCATCATCACTGCCATCTTCGCCCCCACCCTGGCCCCTCATGATCCCTATGAACAGAACCTGGCCCAGACCCTGAGACAGCCAAGCTGGAATCACCCCTTGGGCACCGACGCGCTAGGGAGGGATACCCTGAGCCGCATAATCTTCGGCTCGCGCACCTCACTCTTGGTGGGCATCCTGGCCATTGGCATGGCTGCCCTTATCGGTATGACGCTGGGGCTGGTGGCGGGATACCTGGGGGGACCCGTTTACGCCGTCATCATGAGATTTACCGATGCGCTCATGTCCCTGCCGGTGATTCTGCTAGCCCTCGTCGTCGGCGCCCTGCTCGGGGGAGGGCTCAGAAACGTCATCATAGCCATTGGGATCGCTCTAATACCCTCGTACGTCAGGTTAATGTGCGGTCAGGTTCTCTCGGTTAAGGAGAACGATTATG
>CAZYDA010000117.1:0-2980 GCA_964645275.1 uncultured Dehalococcoidia bacterium
ATATGCAGCGGGTATATCTCATGCTGATGGCCAGTCAGCTAACCGTGGCCTGTCTCACCACCAGAAGCTCCCCTCAGGATGTCGTCTCGACCTTTGGAGAGGTCTATGGACTCCTGGAAAGCCTTGCTGGGAAGGAGGATGTGACTGCTGAGATCGAGGACTGGCTGAAAAGGCGCTTTCAGGGCGAAAATCGAGATCAGGGCGAGAGTCGGAGCTGATTTGCATTTCCCGTCCGCTCAACTCTCACCGGTGATCCTCTTTTCGGCGAACTCCATGGCGTAATCCTTGGAGGACTTCTTCACCTGCTCCTGAATCCTGACTACCTCTTCCGGAGTGAGATTGGAACAAATAAGGCTTACCTCCTCGCCATACATCACCACACCCTCGTCCTGCACGTGCCATAGCCGACCACTGATCGTGAAGCTGCAGGGGACGTTGTATTCTATCTCAGTTACCCTGAAGTGCTTCAGGTACTCCCTCAGTTCCTTCACCGGCTGGTTACCTAGGTATTTCTTCTCGGGGATGCCTTCCTTCTCCGCCGTGACCATGAGATAGCTGGCTCGGGCATCAGCTTTCTCGCCATAGGCTCGGGAGATGAGCTCCACCAGATCTAGGTAGGCCTCTAGCCTGAGGTGGGGATCGTTGATGTCGGCTACTCTCTTGGTAACGATGGCTTCCATTATCTCCTTCGATTTTACCCTACGGAAACGCAAATTTAAAGTACCTGTGCTGGCTGGTGGCTGACAAGCAGGGACAGCTCTATCTGCCTCAAGCCGTCATCGAGGGCCTGGCGGTCGGCATATCTGGCATTGATGAACCTCTTTGAGATTCGCCTCGCCTGTGACTTAAGGTAGCGGGATTCCTCAAGCAGCGGCTTGAGGATAAGGCGATTGCCCCCGAAGAAAATCTGCTCTGGCTTGCTCTGGGCGAACTTTTCGTCGATGCGGTTGGCCACCCTCCTCAAGAAGTCCTTCTTCTGCTCCTCAGTTCGGCGAGCGAACCTCTTCTGGCTTCGTCCGCCCTTTCGCGTGCGCTTGTGAATGTACCCGGTGCCCGTTTTATAGTCCACCAGCTTCTCGCCCTCGAAGAGGCCTATGGCGTAGGAGCCCCAGGTTACCAGGATCAGGACCAGCAGATGCTCCTGCTCGAGGAGTCGGCGCAGGAGGGAGGTCTCCGGCCGACCGCGGAAGACCTTGTCTTCGCTGATGGGGAAGGGAGGGAGCAGAAAATGTTTGTTTTTACCCTCTCCCCAGAAGGTCACCAGGCCGGTGCCGTAGCGCTGTGCCTCCTCCACGAAATCCCCCTCCTTGAAAGCCTCCCTTATTTCTTCCACCGAGGGGAGCTCGGTCAGCTTGGCGAGGTAGCCGGAGGGGGAATCCGGCTTCAGGTAAAGGGTGAGGTAGTCATCTGGACTGGCCTCAAGTTGATCTAGGAAGTCCAGAACCCTGGCTGGGGCAAGGACTCGCTTTATCATGCTTTGAGAGAATTCTATCTCTCCCGGCGGCGACTTTCAACCGACCCGTTGTGCTATAATTTATAGGCTCGCAAGCAGCAAATCTCAGCTCCAATGAAAGCCGTTAGCACCTCTCAGATCACCCGGAAGTTTGGTTCGATCACTGCTGTGGACCAAGTGGACCTGGAGATCGAGGAGGGTGAGATCTTCGGCCTCCTGGGACCCAACGGGGCGGGGAAGACTACCCTGACCAAGCTTCTGGCTACCCTGCTTCTCCCCACCTCCGGGAAGGCCTGGGTCTGGGGATATGACGTCGAGGCGAAACCTCATGAGGTAAGAAAGCTTATCGGCATTGTCTTTCAGGACCCGAGCATTGATGAGAAGCTTACCGGAAGAGAGCATCTGGAGCTTCATGCCCACCTCTATGGCATGCGGAATGGCTCGCAGCGCCGGGAACGCATCAGGCTCGTTCTGGAACTGGTTGGCCTGGCCGATAGGGCTGATTCGCTTCTGGAGGCCTACTCGGGTGGGATGCAGCGGAGGCTGGAGATTGCCCGGGGACTGCTGCACTATCCCCGGGTGCTCTTCCTCGACGAGCCCACATTGGGACTGGATGCCCAGACCAGGAGGCTTATCTGGGATTACGTCAAAGAGTTGAATCGCAAGGAAGGGGTCACGGTGATGCTGATGACGCATTACATGGAAGAGGCGGATTATCTCTGTGGTCGGGTGGCCATAATGGATCAGGGGCGCATCGTGGCTCTGGATACCCCGGAAAACCTGAAGAGAAGGGTGGGGGCAGACGTCATCCGGCTTAAGACCTCCGAAGCAGATAAACTGGCTGAGATTCTTCACGAGACGAAGTGGATAAAGCGGGTGGAGCGAAGGGATGGCGGCCTTGTGCTCTGGGTGGAGGATGGCGAGAGCAAGCTACCTCAGGTGGCCGGGCTGGCCTGGGAGAGGGGCATAAACATCAAGTCCATGAACCTGGAGAAGCCCACGCTTGAGGACGTCTTTCTCAAGCTCACCGGCAGGCGTATTCGGGAGGAGGAGGGGGATTCAACTGAATATCTGAAGCGTATAATTCGGGCCAGGAGAAGGAGATGAATCGCTCGGGACTGCTTGCTCTGAAGTACAGCACCTCGCGGGAACTGGAGGCGGTCTACATCCTCTGGCTGCGGGAGGTGAAGAGGTTCTTCCGCCTGCGCAGTCGGGTTGTTGGCTCCCTGGGCATGCCCTTCTTCCTGCTCATCTTTCTGGGACTGGCCCCGGTTAGCTTTCCAGGCATGCCCACTGGTCGGTACATAAACCTGCTAGCCCCCGGTATCGTGGGTATGGTGCTCCTGTTCTCCTCCATGGGAGCGGGAACCTCAGTGCTCTGGGATAGGGAGTTCGGCTTTCTCAAGGAGATCATGGTGGCCCCAATAAGTCGTTCTTCCATCGTGCTGGGGAAAATAGGGGGTGGGGTAACCACCTCGCTGTTCCAGGGCCTCCTCATTCTCGCCCTGGCCCTGCCCCTGGGCCTTA
>CAZYDA010000118.1:0-2969 GCA_964645275.1 uncultured Dehalococcoidia bacterium
GAAGACCTCACTGGCCCTGAACATCGCCCGCAATGCGGCTCTGGAGCAGCGAGTCAACGTGGCCCTCTTCAGCTTGGAGATGTCCAAGATGGAGTTGGCGTATCGCTTCCTCTCCAGCGAGTCAGGAGTGGACACCCAGCGACTCAGGCTGGATCAGCTCTCCGACGGACAGCGCGAGGCACTGATCGAGGCCATGGGCATTCTTTCTGAGGCACCAATCTGGATCGACGATTCTCCCTTCCTCCGGGACATGGACATGAGGGCCAAGGCACGCAGACTTCACAGCGAGAGGAAGCTCGACCTCATCATCGTGGACTATATTCAGCTCATGCGCTCGGCCAGGCCGGCGGAGAACCGGGTGCAGGAGATGAGCCATATCTCACAATCCATCAAGAGCCTGGCCCGAGAGCTTGATGTGCCCATCTTGGCGGTCTCCCAGCTCTCCCGGGCGGTGGAAACGCGCTCTCCCCATGTTCCCCAGCTCTCGGATCTCCGGGAAAGTGGTTCGATCGAGCAGGATGCGGATGTGGTGTTATTCATCTATCGAGATGATGTTTACTACGCTGAGGAGGAGTGGGCTCGGAGGAATCCGGACAAACCCTATCCCAAGGGCATTGCTGAAATCATCGTAGCCAAGCATCGCAATGGGCCCACCGGGAAGGTCAGTCTTTACTTTCGGGAGCGGACGGCAAAGTTTGAAAACCTGAGTCGAGGTAGTCCAGGTCTGTTATGAAATTTGCAGGATTTTCCTCGAGAAGCTTCACACCCATCCCGGATACCTTTTTCAGTCAGCTTCTGCCAGAGGTAGAAAACCTGGCTGAACTCAGGCTTACGCTTTACCTCTTTTGGCTACTTTACCACAAGAAGGGTTATCCTCGCTTTGTCACCCTGGAGGAGCTGCTCTCCGACCCACAGCTTAACCGGATGTTGGGGGAGGAGGGAATTCGCCGAGGGCTGGAGGAAGCTGTTAAACGGGGCGCCTTGTTTAAGCTGATCTTGGAGAGGAATGGAGCTTTGAGGGAACTTTATTTCCTGAACAACGAGGAGGGCAGAAGGGCGGTGGCCCGGATAGAGGCTGGTGAGCTGGAGTTGGGGGGGGTGGTGCGGCGGGAACCTCTGCCGCAGGATAAGCTCAACATATTCGCCCTTTACGAGCAGCATATTGGACTTCTTACCCCCCTCATCGCCGAGGAGCTCAAGGAGGCGGAGCGCCTTTACCCGGCCTCCTGGATTGAGGAGGCCTTCCGGGAAGCAGTGAGGCTGAACCGGCTTAACTGGAAGTACATCAGCCGAATCTTGGAGAGGTGGAGGCTTCAGGGGAGAAGAGTTCGTGGAAGAGCTGGGGAAGATCTTAAAGCGGACCTTGAGCCAAAGGAGTACCTCCAGAGGTATGGCCGGCCCTCCAGAGGATAAGAGGGAGGGTCGCTGTCCCCTCTGTGGGGGCACTGGCTGGGTGGTTCCTGATGTCCCCCCCGGACATCCTGACTTTGGGCAGGCGCGGCCGTGTGTTTGTACGCTCAGGGAATTTGAAAAGAAGAGGCTCTTCCTTTTGGAGCGGTACAGCAATCTCGGTCCTCTTTCTGCCCTCACCTTTGAGAACTTAAATCCCTATGGACTTAATGACGATCCTCGAAGCAGGGAGCAGTTCCACCACTGTTATGAGGAAGCTTTAAGGTTTGCCCAGAATCCCTCCGGGTGGCTGGTGCTCATCGGCCCCAGCGGATGTGGCAAGACCCACCTGGCGGCAGCCATTGCCAATCAATGCCTCAGGAGGGGAATCTCCGTCTTCTTCGTGGTAGTGGCCGATCTCCTGGATCACCTGCGGGCCACCTTCAGTCCTGGCAGTGAGGTAACCTATGACGAGCTGTTTGACCGGGTGAGAAACGCTCCTCTGCTAGTGCTGGATGACCTAGGAACTTACAGCAGCACCCCCTGGGCTGAGGAGAAACTGTTTCAAATCCTGAATTATCGCTTCAACGGTCGGCTGCCCACGGTGGTCACCACCCTCTCGCTGGAGGATCTTGACGAGCGGCTGAAGACTCGCCTGGGCAGCAACCTAGCGCAGCGACTCATCTTGAAAGGCCCGCCGCTGCTACAGTCCATCGGCAGCCTCAGCCGGGAGACCATCTCACGAATGAGGCTGGACAACTTCGACGTTCAGGGGATGAATGCGGATCGCGAGCAGCGGGAGAGCCTTAAGCTAGCCCTGCAGGCAGCTCGGGAGTTCGCAAGGTCTCCCGAGAACTGGCTGGTCTTGGTGGGGCCACACGGCTCAGGGAAGACTCATCTCGCCGTGGGCATCCTCAACCAGCTTCTCGATTCGGGAAGGCCGGTTCTCTTCGCCGAGGTGGTTGAGCTGCTAGATCAACTACACCCTTCCTTTGGCCCGGGTGAGAAAAGGGAGCCGGGACAAATCTTGGAGGAGGTCAAAAAAGCCCCGGTCTTGATCTTGGACGACCTGAGAGTAGAAACGGTAAGCCCCTGGGCGCGGGAGAAGCTCTATCAGATATTAAACTACCGATACAACCTCCGTCTTCCTACCGCCATCACTGCCACCCATCCCTCGCTGGAGGCGCTGGAGGAGCGACTTCGCTCCAGACTTATGGATCCCCGAATTAGCAATGTGATGCCCATTGGGGCACCAGATTATCGGGGGCAGGCGAGAACTCCACGCCATCGAAGACGCTGAGCCTCCTCCGCTTAGCGAGCGATTCGTATTAGGTGGTACTGCTTAACCCCCCGTCGGAGGACGAAGATCTGTCCCTCGATGCCCTCGGAGGGGGAGAGCTTATAGTAGACGTCCGACACGCGGCGGTTGTTGAGGTAGAGTCCTCCTTCCTTGATCAGGCGCCTGGCCTCGCTCTTCGAGGAGGTCAGGCCACATTCCGTCACTAGATCCACCAGGAGCAGGCCATCCTCACCAAACCGGGAGAGCGGTACCTCGGTGGAGGGAACATCCCCAAATATCT
>CAZYDA010000119.1:0-2960 GCA_964645275.1 uncultured Dehalococcoidia bacterium
CATTTGGGGCCCCCTGAGGGATCAAATCCAAGGCTTAGGTGTCAAAGATGGGTAATGGCCTTTCTGGTGGTGATGGCCGCGGGGGCCGTGGCAGCCCCCTACAAGTCGGAGTACAAGATGAGCGTGGTGGTGGGTCCCAAGCTCCCCTGGGGGAAGGGGGCCAGAAGTTCGCGGATCTGGTCAGGGAGCGCACCAACGGCCGCATCAACATCAAGGTCTACACCGCCGCAAGCCTCATGGCGGGCAAGCAGACCAACGAGTTCATGATCCTACGGCGGGGTGTGGCCGACTTCGCCTTCGCCTCCACCATCAACTGGTCCTCCACCATAAAGGAGGTCAACCTCTTCAACCTTCCCTTCTTCTTCCCCGACTACGAGGCGCTGGACAGGGTGACAGAGGGGGAGGTGGGCCGTGACATCGGGAAGATGCTGGAGCGCAACGGCGTGATCCTCCTGGCCTGGGGGGAGAACGGCTTCAGGGAGCTCACCAACTCCAAGAGGCCCATCCGCCGCCCCGAGGACCTCAAGGGGCTCAAGATCCGCGTGGTCGGGACCCCCATCTTCATCGACATCATGAAGGCCCTGGGGGCCAACCCCGTGAACATGAACTGGGCTGAGGCCAAGGTGGCCTTCCAGCAGGGGGTGGTGGACGGCCAGGAGAACCCGGTGGTCAGCATCCTCATACCCGTGCAGATCTGGCAGTTCGACAAGTACATCACCATATGGCACTACGTCATCGATCCCCTCATGCTCACCGTGAACGCCAAGGTCTTCAAGAGCTTCACCCCCGAGGACCGCAAGATCGTGATGGAGGCCGCGCGAGAGGCGGCCAGCGAGCAGAGGGCCAGGCTCAGGAAGGGGCTCATACCTCCTGACCTGAGGCCCTGGACGTGCTCAAGGCCCACGGGATGGAGGTCACCATCCTCACCCCGGAGGAGCGGGCCCGCTTCAAGGAGAAGACCAAGCCGGTCTACGACAGGTGGGTGAAGAAGATAGGGCCCGAACTGGTGGAGAAGGCGCGCCGAGCGGTGGAGGGCAAATAGGGCGCTTCCCATGAGGGGGTTCCTCTGGTTTCTCAGGAACTTCGAGGAGGTCAGCGGGGCCGCCATCCTCATGGGGATGGCGGCCCTGGCCTTCCTGAACGTGGTGACCCGCTACTTCATCAAGTACTCCTTCGCCTTCACCGAGGAGCTCGAGGTGAGCGCCATGGTCTGGCTCACCATGCTGGGGGCGGCCTCGGCCTTCAAGCGGGGCACCCACTTGAGGCTCCTCTTCTTCCTCGAACGCCTCCCCGCCGGGACCAGGAGGGCCGTGGAGGTGGGGCTGATGGTGCTTTCGCTTTGTCTCTTTTTGGCCATAGGGATCCTGAGCCTCTTTCAGATCCAGGAAGAGGTGGTTCTGGAGATCACCACCGAGGCCCTCGAGATCCCTCAGTGGATCTACACCCTCGGGATCCCCTTCGGCTGCCTCCTGATCATGGTGAGGCTCCTCGGTCAGCTCCGCCAGAGGCTCCGGGGGGTGTGAGGTGGGGGTCCTGCTCTTCGGCCTCTTTCTCGGCCTCCTGATCCTCGGGGCACCCATCGCGGTGGCCCTGGGGGTGGCCGCCCTGCTGGTGATATGGCGGGCGGATCTGGGGATCTTCATCGTCTCGCCCAACTTCTACTCCGGGATAGCCAAGTTCCAGCTCCTGGCCATCCCCCTCTTCATCCTGGCGGGCTACATCCTCGAGCGCTGCGGGATATCGGAACGCCTGGTGCGGCTGGCCAACTACCTCATTGGCTCCGTAAGGGGAGGGCTGGCGGTGGTGGCCGTGGCCGTGGCGGTCTTCTTCGGGGGATCTCGGGCTCGGGCCCTGCGGATGCGGCCGCCATAGGGGCTGTTTTGATCCCCGCCATGGTGCTGGAGGGTTACGACAGGGGCTTCATCGCCGCCCTCATCGCCAGCTCGGGCTCCACCGCCCTCATCGTCCCCCCGAGCATAGCCCTCATCATCTACGGCGCCCTCACCACCACCTCCATCACGACCCTCTTCGCAGCGGGGGTGATCCCCGGCTTCATCGCCGGGCTCTGCCTCGCGGTGCCTGCCCTTTTGGTCTCCCGCCGTAAGGGCTACGGCTCCAGGGAAAGAGGGGAGGGGCAGGAGGCCTTCTGGCCCCTCTTCAAGGAGGCCATCTGGGGGTTGCTAGCCCCTGGGATCATCCTCGGTGGGCTCTACGGCGGGATCTTCACCCCCACGGAGGCCGCAGTGGTGGCGGTCTTTTACGGGCTGTTCCTGGGCTTGGCGGTCTACAGGACCCTCGACTTCAAGAAGCTCTACGAGATCCTGAGGGACGCCAGTGAGGCCTCGGCCATCGTCATGCTCATCGTCACCCTCGCGGGGCTCTTCTCGTGGACCGCCTCCACCCTGGGGACCCTCGATGCCATCGCCCGGGCCATGATGAGGGTCAGCAGCCACCCGGCGGTGGCCCTCTTTCTGGTCAACCTCATGCTGCTGATGGCGGGGATGCTGATAGATGCCGTCTCCATCTACTACATCTTCCTGCCCATTCTGCTCCCCATGATGGTCGCCTTCGGCTGGGACCCCATATGGTTCGGGATCGTCATGACCTTCAACATCGCCATAGGCTAGTTCACCCCACCGGTGGCGGTGAACCTCTACGTCACCACCCACCTGGCCCGCATCCCCATGGAACGAACCTTCACGGCTGTGTTGCCCTTCGTGTTGACCATGCTCCTTGGCCTCCTCATCATCGCCCTCTTCCCGGACCTTTCCCTGGTGGTGCCCAAGTGGCTAGGGATGCTGGGTTAGCCCTGAGCCCACGCTGCCTGGGTCCGAAGGAGCCCCGTCCTCAGCCCAAATGTTTAAGTTGACGTGCAAATTTGGATAGTATAACATCCAAAAAAGGGAAAATTTGGATATTGCTTTATCCAAAAGGAGATGAAGGTAACGGAAATAGTGGAT
>CAZYDA010000120.1:0-2923 GCA_964645275.1 uncultured Dehalococcoidia bacterium
CCGTGATCGATGACATAATCGGCATCGTCATCCTCTCGGTGGTCATCGTGATAAGCGGGATGCTCAATTCGGGCCAGGAGGTGAATTTCGGACAGATCACGCTTGATGCCCTCCGCATCATCGTCATCGGCTTTGTTGTCTGGTTTGCCCTCCTCATCTTCGGGGTTAAGTTCCACCGATTCATCTCCAGAGTAATCCTCCGCCCCTTCAAGGGATCTGGCACTGCGCCAATTTTTGCCATGCTCCTGGCGTACCTCATTGCCTATCTGGTGACCAAGGTACAGCTTCATCCAGTGGTGGGGGCCTATGTCGCTGGGCTGATGTTCGCCGCCTGCGAGGAAAAGGAGGACATCATCGAGCGAACCAGACCAGTCATGCTCTTCCTAGCCCCCTTCTTCTTCTGCTACCTGGGAATGCAGGTCGATGTCCCATTGCTGGCCAAGGGGATCGAGGTGGCCCTTCTGCTGCTTCTGGCCGCTGTGGTGGGCAAGGTGGTGGGCTGCTACCTTCCAGCTAAACTGCAGGGGAGATTTTCTCACCTTGAGGCCCTGGTGGTGGGCGTGGGGATGGTTCCCCGGGGAGAGGTTGGGCTAATCGTAGCTGGGGCAGGTCTGTTGTCCGGAGCAATCACTCAGACCCTCTTTGGAGCCGCCGTCTTCGTAAGCTTGGTCAGCACGCTCATAACACCCTCAATGCTTAAGCCAGTGCTTAGAAGACAAGAAGTTTCTCATTCCACAAAGGGAGGGGGAGGGAAATGAAGTTAACGCATATCCTTCAAGCAGCTCAATTTGACCGTTCTTGGTTTGAGGAGCAGTTCGTCCCAGAGGCTAGAAAGATGGAGGAAGTGGTGGGAAAGGGTGGAGCCGATACCCTTCGTGGAAAACGCATGATCACCTTCTTCTATGAGCCGAGCACCAGAACCAGGTGTTCTTTCGAGGTAGCGATGAGCATGCTGGGAGGCAGGGTGGTGTTTTCGACTGAGAACGCCCGCCAGTTCTCCTCGGTGGCCAAGGGGGAGACCATTGAAGACACCATAAGGGTGCTCTGCCGCTATCGGCCAGATGTCATTGTTCTTCGAACCGATGAGGAGGGTATGGCACAAAGGGCAGCTCAGGTTTCCTCCGTGCCAATCATCAATGCGGGAGATGGGGCGGGAGAACACCCAACCCAGGCCTTATTGGACCTTTACACCATCCAGAAGGAGATCGGAAGGATTTCTGGTCTCTCCATTGCCATGGTTGGCGACCTCGCCAAGGGCAGAACCGTTCGCTCCCTTTCATTTCTGCTGGCCAAGTTCCCCGATGTCAAGATTTACTTCGTTTCGCCGGAAAACCTTCGAATGAGGGAGGATGTTAAAAAGCATCTGGCTGAACATAGGGTCTGGTTTAAGGAGGAAGGGGATTTGAGGGAAGTGGCTCCCAAAGTGGATGTGATTTATCAGACCAGGACTCAGCGAGAGCGAGGAAGCCTTGTGGAGAGGCTACAGGCCTTGAGAGGGTCATACATAGTAAACAGGGAGATCCTCAGCCTCATGAGGAAAGACGCAATCGTTATGCACCCGCTACCTCGCAATGAGGAGATTTCACCGGAGGTTGACGATGACCCCCGAGCAGCCTATTTTCGGCAGGCGGAGAATGGCCTTTACGTGCGCATGGCCCTGTTGAAGATGCTCTTGATTTGATTTGGTGGAGTCTGAGGTCGCATGTTTCGCGCTGTTATCTTTGACATCGAGGGAGTACTTCAATTCCAGGGGGAGGTGTATCCGGGAGCCATTGAACTTATTGCCTTGCTCCGACAAAAAGGGATCGCCGTGCGATTTCTCACCAATAGCACCCTTCACAGTCGGAGATCATATGCGGAGAAGTTAAGGAGCAAAGGCTTCTCCGTTTACGATGAGGAGGTGGTGACTGCCTCCTTTGCTACTGCGCAGTTCCTGAAATCCCTGCAGCCCCGGTCCTGCTGGGTCATGTTGAAAGGGAAAGGGCTGGAGGAATTCCGAGGGCTTCCTCAGGACACCAACGATCCCGAGTATATTGCTCTGGGGGACTTGCGCGAGGACTTTAACTCCCAGAACCTGAACAAAGCGCTTCGCCTACTTTACAAGGGCGCAAAGTGGATCGTCATGATACCGGAAAAGGTCGATAATAGCCTGGGCGAGCTGGAGTTGACTGTGGGTGCATATGGAAGGATGCTGGAGGATGCCGCTGGCATCAAGGCCACTTATATTGGGAAGCCAAGTCGCTACATCTTTGACCTCGTCCTCGATACACTTAAGGACATTGAGCGACGTGAAATCCTCATGGTAGGGGATAAGGTGGAGACTGACATCCTCGGTGCTAGGGAGGCAGGCCTCGGGTCAGCCTTGGTGAAAACGGGCGATTTTCGAGAGCGAGATCTGAGGTCAGCTATCGCTCCAGACTATATTTTTGATTCAGTTCGTGAGGTGGGGAGACTGTTTCCGCAGAAGCTCTTCTGATGACTCACCCTGAGGGCGGCGGGAAATAAGCTGCTCTGTGAATGCAAGGAGGACGTATGAGGATGCCACGGCAGATTGCTTATGGGGAGCAAGCTCAAAAAGCCCTAACGAAGGGGATTGATGCTCTGGCGGAGCTAGCCCGGGTAACTCTAGGGCCGAAGGGTCACCCAGTCATGATAGAAACCGGGGTCCGCCCACTGATGGGATATGACCAGGGGGCGGATGTTGTGCGAGAGGTCGACCGGCTTCCCGGTTCCTTTGAGAACCTGGGGGTTCAGCTCTTGAGGCATGTGGCGACCAAGCTCAACGAGAGATGTGGCGATGGGACCTCAGGAGTGATTGTTTTGACCCAGGCCATCGTTCGCGAGGGGATGAGGAACATTGCCGCCGGCGCCGATGTGATGGCCCTTAAACGGGGGATCGAGGAGGCCGTGCAGGTGGTGGTGG
>CAZYDA010000121.1:0-2917 GCA_964645275.1 uncultured Dehalococcoidia bacterium
AGCATCTCGCTCCGGTATTCCCGGAACTCAAAAAGGTATGGGAGAGCCAGGCCGGCAAACTCCTTCAAGTCCCCGAGCGCCTCCTCGGCGGAGCCGGAGGTCGGCACGAGGGTGGAGAAACGGATGAGGTTGATGGTGTCCTCGGTGAACTGGTTGCCTTTCAGATAGCAGTAAAGCACAAGTCTGCGCTCGACCACCTCATCGCCCTCGATCCTGGAGACCTCAAGCTTCCTCAGCGGGACTACGCCACCCGTCAACCCCTCCCCCTCCCCTTTTAGCTCAATCGGCTCCTCCCCTTCATCCTTCACCAGGTAGCCCAGGGCGCGGTAACAAACGGGCGGGCGGTGCAGGGCAGATGATTCCTTCGCCTGAACGATAAGAAAGAAGACCGGCCTGGAAAGGCCCGGTTTGCGGTAAGTTCGCATCAGGAACACATTGGCCCCCAGGGTTTCCCGCAGCTCCGCAGATTTCTTCTTGCTCCAGTCATACCCCTCCCACCCTCCGAGCTTTCGGGGAAAGTCGAGGATTTTTTCGTTGCTCTTAAACCCGGCCTTCGCCCAGACAAGGGTCTCCCTGTGGGGCTCCACCTTGGTGCTCACAAACGAGACCCCTTTGGAAAAGATAAGCTTGGGGTCGGATAGGAGAAACATGATCGAGACCGCCAGCAGGAATAGCCCTACGACGGCTAGATAATTATGCTGCCTCATTGTCGACTAACCCAGCAGCGTAACATTGTGTTGGCTGACCTGTATCCTCGTTGAACCCTCTCTCCTTTCAGTGAAGTTCAGTTGCTGACCACGGTTTGTTGGCGCTTACCTCTCCTCCTGAGCCATAGATATCCAGCCAGGATAGCCAGACCCACCCCCAGAAGGGCGATAGTGGGAAGCTCAGGGACGGGGTCAGTGCCGCTGGCCAGGGTGCCGAGGGTGTAATATCCATCGCCAGCAGCCAGGTCAACATCTTGAAATGTAATTTGGTCACCATCTATACTGTCTCCAATGCCGTCCGGTGCGGCAACCTGCGAAAAATCGCCACTTGTGCCGGTTCGGTATAGGAGAACATAATTGTTTGGATTACTCGGTGTGCCACCGCCACCGCCATCGCTCAAATCGAAGGTAAGGTTTGCAGTTACACTTCCAGCTTCATCCACATACCAGATACGAGAAAGACGCGCCTCAACACCGGAGGGGGTGTCTGCGCTTGTCGCCCCGGTCACATTATTATGCCCATAGACGGCAAAATTGTCCCCACTGACTGATGAAGCCATGGAGAGTCCGTTCGTGGTAATAGCATTGGTAGAACCACTCCAAATAGCATACAAATCAGTCTGCGATTGTGCGGTGTCGTTGCCAATTGGTGCGTATGAGGTGACACGATCCGCGTCCTCCATATTTATCATCGTGCCGATGTTGCTGTTTTGGCTGTAATCGTCGCAGGAGGTGCCCGAGGATTCGTCGAACCTCCAATATCCCTTCAGATGGGACCATTGAGGATGACTTGAGGTCACCTTTCTGTACATCCAGTCCCGGATGGTGGCTTGGTCCAAGGCCACATCCCAGATGCGAACTTCGTCAAGTTTGCCGTCAAAGGGATGTTCTATCCCGGAGAAGTTATCTCCAACCCTCGCGCCTATTAGAACCTCAAGAGAAGGGATACTTCGTATGTCCCCGCTTGGACTAGTATCTTGACCTTTCAGTACTCCGTTGACGTAGATTTTCACCGTTTCGCCATCGTATGTTCCTGCGAGGTGCGTCCAGTGGGTAGATATTTTTTCGTCACTGATCCCCCAGTAAAGGTGACCGCCCACGTTGACACCAAAGGAATAGGTGTCGTTATAATCATCTGTCTGTAGGGACCATTGGTAATCAGTAGAATCTTGACAGCAACTTCTCTTTGTGACGAGATGATGCCAGCCATCTGTTGCATCGGACTTTGCCCAAGCTTCCACCGTTATATTTACGCTCTCAAAGTCAGTGCCCGTGCCTATGTCAACATAATCGTCGGTCCCATCGAAATCTAACGCCTTGCCGCTGGCGTATTCTATGCTTGCTGCCGGATTTCCCAGCGCATACTCGGTACCTACCTGACCTGTCTTAGTGAGCGTGTTGGCACCCGTATCCAAAGTCGCTCCAGCATCCTTCCAATGGTCGTCGCCCTGGTTCCTCCTGAAGGCCAAACCGAGGGAACTCTCATCCGAGATGTCGGAACGACCCTCATAGTCATATGTAATTGTGTAAGTCGGACTGGTACCGGTGATAAATACACCCCAGTATCGCTTAGAATCCAAGGTCCAGCCGTCCGGTTTGGTCGCTCCATCACGCATAGAGGTGGCGTCCACCCTGTAGACCTGGATGCCCTTAACAGTGCCCCCATCCCCTGTCGCCGTGAGCTGGTCTCCGTCGCTGTGGGAGATGGCCGCAGAGAAGTCGGAGGGACTGCTCCCAGAGTAATCGTAGGCGCTCTCGTCCCCTATCGCTGCCCCAGAATTGGTCCAGGAAGGACCGTGAAGAGTGCCATCGTGGTTAGTTGTCTGGTCGTAAGCTGTGGTACCGGAGCCTTCGTCGAGCCTCCAGTAGCCCAGAAGGTCCGACCAGGCAAGGCCGGACGGCAGGTTGTCTGAGCTGATCCTCTTGCACATCATCTCCCTGATCTGTGCCTCAGTGAGCGCTACATTCCAGATGCGAACCTCATCTATCTCGCCCTTAAAGTAAGCGCAGTGAGCGGTGATAAGGCTATTCCCATCGTAACCCATCCCGAGCGAAACATAGCTGTGGTCGGTCCTGGTGCCTATCGGCTCGGATTGGCTCGCCCTCTGGATACCGTTTATGTATAATTTCGTCCCGTCTGCGCCGTCGGCCACAAATGCCACATGGTACCAGGTGTTCAGTTGGAGCGAGATGGAGGAGGTGATCTCCTG
>CAZYDA010000122.1:0-2806 GCA_964645275.1 uncultured Dehalococcoidia bacterium
TCGGGCATCTGGGCTGGGTTACCGAGCAGGATATTGAGGTCGTCCTGGAGAAGCTAAAGCTCGTGCTCGCTGAACTCGGCTTCACAGCGTGAGGCGGGAGGAGCCTCTTTCCACAAAATCTCAGGGGGCAGTTTGATGAAGGTTTTGGTCACTGAGCCAATCGCCGAGGAGGGAATCAAGGTACTTCAGAGCAAGACCCAGGTAGACCTCAAGCTGGGTTTGAAGGCCGAAGAGCTTCAGAGCCTCATTGGAGAGTATGAGGGCCTGATAGTCCGCAGCCAGACCCGCGTTACTGCCAGGGTCATCGAGGCGGGACAGCGGCTTCAGGTCATTGGTCGGGCAGGGGTGGGGACGGATAACATCGACGTTGAAGCTGCTACCCGGCGGGGCATAGTGGTGGTCAACTCGCCGGAGGGGAACATTGGTTCGGCTGCCGAGCATACCATCGCCTTGCTCCTGGCCCTGGCCCGGAACATTCCCCAAGCTCATCTGAGCTTGAAGCAGGGAGTGTGGAAACGAGAGGAATTCATCGGAGTGGAGGTACGCAACAAGATTCTGGGCATCGTCGGATTGGGGCGAGTGGGCTCAGAGGTGGCCCGCAGAGCAAAGGGGCTGGGGATGAAGCTAATCGCCTATGACCCGCTGGTCTCCCTGGACTATGCCAGAAGCCTAGGGGTGAAACTGGTATCCAGGGAGGAGTTGCTGAGGTCAGCTGACTTCGTTACCCTTCACCTACCCCTCTTCGAAGCCACCAAAGGTTTCATCGGAGCCAAAGAACTCTCCCTGATGAAGCCTTCTGCCCGCCTGATCAATACCGCCAGAGGGGGCATCGTTGATGAACAAGCCCTCTTCCGGGCCGTTGAAGAGGGGAGAATAGCTGGTGCTGCTGTAGACGTCTTCATCAAGGAGCCCACCACGGATAACCCTCTGCTGAAGAGCGATAAGATCATCGTTACCCCCCACCTGGGTGCCTCCACCATAGAGGCCCAGGCGAGCGTAGCGCTGGACATCGCTCATCAGGTGCTGGAGGTGCTGGAGGGGAGGCCGGCAAGGTATGCGGTCAACCTCCCCATCACCTCCCCAGAGCTATTCCCCCAGATAGCTCCCTTCCTCGAACTAGCCCATCTTCTGGGCAGGATAGCCAGCCAGTTGTCCGAGGGACAACCCAGCACCATCTATCTCAGATATGATGGAGAAATTGCCAGCCAAGATACCGAGGCCCTTAAGGCCGCGGCCATTGGCGGCTTTCTCGAATCCACGGCCGAGGAGCGGATCAACCTGGTGAACGCCAATTTCGTTGCGCAGAGCCGTGGCCTGAAAATGGTGGAGCAGAAGAGCAACACCTGCGAAAACTACAGCAGCCTGATCACCATGGAGGTGGAGACCAACAGTGGAAAAACCATCATCGCTGGCACCACCCTGCGAGGGGAGCCGCATGTGGTCCGCGTGGGGGATTACTGGATCGACTTCGTCCCCTCCCCCGGGTACTGGCTTTTCAGCGATCACCTGGATCGCCCCGGACTCATCGGGGCCGTGGGACAGGTGACTGGAGAGGTCGACATCAACATCAGCTCCATGCTCGTTGCCCGATTGAAACCACGAGGTCCAGCCCTCATGGTGCTCCGCCTCGATGAGCCGCTGACGGAGGAGGGCAGGCAGAAGATCCTCGCCATTCCCGATATCTACACCGTCAAAGTGGTCAAGGTTTAACAGTATCCACAGAAATCGAAGAATTCTGCGGGGTAAAGACCCTCCCCCATCCCAGGCAAATCCGAAGCCCAAAGCGGAAGATTGAACATAATGACTGCGAGGTCAAAGGTTTACTTCTCACAGACGGGGGACCGGGAAACCTTCCTCCGAGAAGTCTTGGTGAAGCTCGAGGCTGAGCTCAAACCCGAAAAGGGCCAGAGGGTCTTCGTCAAGCCGAGCCTAGTCTCCTACGAACTTTACCCCACCACCACCCATCCCCTCACCCTCGCCAGAGTGCTCGATTTCCTGCTCTCCCTGGGATGCGAGCTGGTAGTTGCCGATGGCCCTGCCTTCGATGCTGGCTCAGCAGAGGATATAGTGGCTCACCACCCCCTCCAGCAGGTCTGTCAGGAAAGGGGCCTGAATTTGCTCAACCTGCATCAGCAGCCCTTCAAGAGGGTTAGAACCGGTAAGCTTACCTTGGAGATCTCCGCCCTAGCCTTTGACTGCGACCATTTCATCTCCCTGCCAGTCCTGAGGCCTCACCGGGCCTGTGGCCTTACCGGAGCCCTGAAGAATCAGTTTGGACTTCTACGAAATCGAGAGCGCATTCTGCTCCACCTTGGCTGGAAGGACCTTGGACGGGGCATTGCTGAACTAAACTCAGCGGTGAGGCCTGGCTTCTTCCTCGTGGATGCCCTGGAGACCTACCGAAGGGCTCAAGAGCGGCGACATGGAGGAGAGCCAATAAAGCTGGGCTACCTGCTGGCCGGCCGGGATCCGGTAGCGCTCGACTGCTTCGGATTGGAACTGCTTCAGACTGCAGAGGCCAGTCTGAAGCATAAGAGACCAGAGGACATAAAACAGCTCGCCTACGCTATTGAGCTAGGGCTGGGAAGCAAGGAATATGAACTGGTGAAACTGCCCCCAGGTTCAGCCTGATCAAGCGGCCTTCTTATTTCCCCTTTCTGCCAGGATCTGAACCACCCGGTCGAGCACCCGATGAGCCACCTCAAATTTGGGCATCACCGGCAGTGGCTCCACCTCTCCCCGCTCGCTTATGAGCGTCACCTTATTGGTGTCGGCCCCGAAGCCGCTTTCGGGAGCGGTGATGTCG
>CAZYDA010000123.1:0-2777 GCA_964645275.1 uncultured Dehalococcoidia bacterium
AATACTTGAAATTACAATTTAGTTTGCTATAATATAATAGTTTTAGAATTAATTCGCTGCTTGGATCGGCCACGACCGAGACGGCGAAAGTAAAAAAAGGAAGCTGGGTGACTTGAAGCCCTCTCGGCTGTGTCCGAGAGGGCTTTTTAATTGGGGGGTAGGCATGAGGACAATGCTTAAAAGCAAGATCCACCGGGCTAGGGTTACCCGGGCAAACCTTCATTACGAGGGTAGCATCACCATTGACCGGGAACTCATGGAAGTAGCCGATATCCTCCCCTATGAGAAGGTTCAGGTGCTGGACATAAACAACGGAGCTCGCCTAGAAACCTACGCTATCGAAGGAGAACCAGGAGAAATCTGCATTAACGGAGCGGCAGCCAGGCTGGTCTTGGAGGGGGATCTGGTGATCATTCTCTCCTACCGTCTGGTTCCGGAGGAGGAGGCGCCGGGGCATCTTCCCAAACTAATCTATGTTGACTCGGAGAATCGCCCAATCTCAAGACCTGAAGGCACTACCCCAATCACACCCCAGAAGGTCTCGTGACTTCTGTCCGCGAGGTCATGCGCGAGGTACGGAGTCAGAGACGTCGGACTTGAAATGCGTGTTCCTGCCCTTTCTCCCCCAAACCTAATAGCCTCTCTATCCTATTTTTGCTATAATTGAAGTGGAACAGCTCAGAGCTAGAGAATGGTAGGCTCAGGAACTCCCGCGAGGCACTTGGTGAGGGCCGGCTGGGGCTGTTCGGGAGGTAGGGAAGGTGTCGCGGAATAGTTTTGTGTTTCTTCTGGCGATCGTAGCGCTGGTCGCGCTCCTCTTCTTCGTCTTCTCCCCAGGGAAGGAGAAAGTACAAACCATCTCGGTGAGTGAGTTCCTCAGCCGGGCTAAGGCCGGAGAAATAACCAAGATCGTTAAGAAAGGGGATACCCTCAAGCTAACCACCGCCAGCGGGAAGGAACTGGAGTGCCTCATCGGGGAGAACACTAGCCTTCCCGAATTACTAGACCTCCTCGATCGAGAGGGGGTTAAGGTCGGAGAAGGAGGGGTAGTTGTTCAGGAGGAAAAGGCCAGCCGTTTCAGTCGCGACTGGCTGCTGGTAGCGGTGAATTTCGTTCCCCTGCTCCTCTTTGGTGCCCTGCTCTTCTTTCTATTGCAGCGTGCTCCTGGGCCAAATCAGGCTCTCAGCTTCGGACGCAGTCGAGCTAGGATGTTCGCTGGTAATCGTCCCACAGTCACCTTCAAGGACGTTGCCGGAGTAGAAGAGGCCAAACAGGAACTGCAGGAAATTGTAGAGTTCCTGAAGAATCCAGAGAAGTTCACCTCTCTCGGCGCGCGCATCCCCCGGGGAGTTCTCCTCGTGGGGCCTCCAGGCACAGGAAAGACTCTTCTCAGTAAGGCCGTCGCTGGGGAGGCTGGCGTACCCTTCTTCTCCATCAGCGGCAGCGAATTCGTGGAGATGTTCGTGGGGGTAGGTGCCGCCCGAGTACGGGACCTCTTCGACCAGGCCAAGCGAAATGCCCCCTCTATCATCTTTGTGGATGAGATTGACGCCGTAGGACGCCACCGCGGGGCGGGGATTGGCGGCGGACATGATGAGCGAGAACAAACCTTGAACCAGATCTTAGCGGAGATGGATGGCTTCGATACTAACACCAACGTGATCGTCATCTCTGCCACCAACCGACCCGATATCCTGGATCCAGCACTTCTTCGACCAGGTCGGTTTGACCGGAGAGTGGTGCTTGACCCCCCCGATCTCAATGGAAGGGAGGCCATCCTTGAGGTACACACCAAGGGCAAACCCCTAGAGGGGGACGTTGACCTGAAGGTTCTGGCCAAGCAAACGCCGGGCTTCAGCGGAGCTGACCTGGCCAACCTGGTGAACGAGGCCGCCATCCTGGCCGCTCGCCGGGGGAAGAAGGTCATCGAAATGGCGGAGTTCGAAGAGGCCATCGAGAGGGTTATTGCTGGGCCAGAGCGGAAAACTCGAGTCATCAGTCAGGAGGAAAAACGCATTACTGCCTACCATGAAGCTGGTCATGCCCTGGTGATGCATCATCTTCCTCATTGTGACCCAGTTCATAAGGTCTCCGTCATCGCTCGCGGTGTGGCCTTGGGTTACACCATGCCCCTTCCTGGTGAGGATCGCTACTTGCGTAGCCGCTCGAGATTCAAGGATGAACTCGCCGGCCTTTTGGGCGGTCGGGCTGCTGAGGAGTTGGTCTTCAGCGATGTGACCACCGGGGCAGCCAATGACTTGGAGCAGGCCACCAAGCTGGCTCGCCGCATGGTGACCGAATACGGCATGAGCGAAAGGCTCGGCCCGAGAACCTTCGGCAAGAGGGAGGAATTAGTCTTCCTCGGCAAGGAAATTGCTGAACAGCGAGACTACAGCGAGAGGATAGCCCTACAGATAGACGAGGAAGTGCACCGGCTTATTGAGGAAGCCTACCAAACCGCCAAAGCCATCCTGCAAAAGTATCGCCCTAACTTGGATCGTCTGGCCGAGGAACTGATCAATAAAGAAACGCTCGAGGGAGAGGGACTAAAAGCTCTGCTTGAGGCTCCCCCGCCGAGGAAACGCGGCCGCCGCAAATCACCAGGCGGCGGGCGGATTCGAACCGCCGCATAGAGGTTTTGCAGACCTCCGCCTTAACCACTTGGCTACGCCGCCAGTCAAACCCTGTGGGGAAATTTCCTCTGGAGCGGAAGACGGGATTTGAACCCGCGGCCTCCTCCTTGGGAGGGAGGCGCTCTACCCCTGAGCTACTTCCGC
>CAZYDA010000124.1:0-2775 GCA_964645275.1 uncultured Dehalococcoidia bacterium
GTAAAGGCTCCGAGGCCCACAAGGCCGGCGTTGTAGGCGACACGGCCGGCGATCCTATGAAGGATGCCTCTGGTCCCTCGCTGAACATCATGCTCAAGCTCATGTCTATCATCGCCTTGGTCTTTGCTCCCCTCCTGGCTCATTTTGGTGGATTGATCTGAGGAAGTCACTCAGCACAGGCGGTGGGCTTGTCTAATAAATTCCGGGGGATAGAGGGAGAAGTATTAGGTCCAAGGGAAACAAAAAGAGGGAGAGGTAAACCCTGATGTCATAAGACAAAGCTTCAAGTAATGCCTCCTTCTTTGCCGTGTCTCCATTAAGACAGCGCAATGGGCCATTCATTTTCGTCTTTATTCCGCCGAATACTCCCTCTGCTATGCTGCGCAACCGATATAAAGCGGCATCAAAGGCTCTCTTCATTTCTCCCCTTAGCCTATCCTTTATCTTCCCTCCCTTGAGCTTTATAATCGGCTTAAGCCCTCTTATCCTTGCCTTGCTTATCATGGCCAAAGAGTCAAAGCCAGCATCCCCTAGGAGGGGTCCCGGCTCTCTGCTATTCTCCAAGACATTAAGTCCAAGCTTTACATCGGAAGCGTAGCCGGGACCAACCTCAACCCCTTCAATGAATAGAAGCCTCTCCCTTTGAAGATACCTTATGAAAGCGCAAAGTCGGGTATGTCCCTTTGCCTTTCTCACAGCCTGTCCCCGAAGATAACTCAGCTTTTGCACCTTCCCTCGGAAGGCGACCCCTGTGGTGTCGAGGATGAAAATGGGTCCATCAGCAGGTAGGAGGGGCTTTATGCGCTCCTTCAGTTTTTGAAAAACGAGCCCAAGCTTTTTTAGGGAAAGCTTAGCTTTTAAAAACCAATGTAATGCTTGGAAGCAGGGGCAAGGTACTTGCGGGAAGAGGTCCCGAAACAGGGCTATGGTGGAGCGCAAGGTGAGGTTGAAGAAGCGCCTGAAGATGGCGAGAGCGATATAAAGCTTATCTGGGTAAAAAGGAGGGCGCCCTCTACCTTTTGGCCTTTGTGCCCTGACTTCGTCTTGTGCGATCTCCAGGCAAAGCTGAAACACCTCCTTAGGGTAGAAAATGTCCTTCCTTTTCATAGCATCCTAGAGTATAATTCTGGCCCAATTTTTAGACAAGGCCACAGGCACAGGCGGTTGACAATTACTGTTGGATATGTTATATATGCTACAAAACCAAATACATCAGTTTGCGGTAGGAGATGCTCCGCAAGGGGAGCCGAAGGGGCAAGGGGCGGAGGCCCTGAAACTCTCAGGCAAAAGGACTGCCGCGAGCGAAACCCCTGGAGAGAATCTGAATAGATCGCCGAAGGGGTAAGCCCAGGGGGGCAATCTCTCAGGCAAAAGTACAGGGGGAATCAGCTTAGCTGATTCCCCCTGTTCGCTTAATAGTTAAAGTTGCAGCAGGGAGCATAGGGGTTTAATTTAACTTTGTTGACAAATATTGAGTTCAATGTCTAAAATAAGCCAAAATTCGGCAGGCATTTTGCCAAGCATAATTTGTAGGAGGTAGAAGGAATGAAGGAAGCAGCAACGATCGTGGTGCGAGATTGCTTGGGCGTTAAGGAGTCGGAAGAGGTTCTTATAGTTGTGGACGAGAAATCTCGCAACATTGGTGAGGCCTTATTTGACGCTGCCAAAGGCCTCGGGGCTGAGGCCGTATTGATGACGATGATTGAGCGGGAGGTTCATGGCTCAGAGCCACCTCGGGCGGTAGCCGAAGCGATGAAGAGCGCCGACGTCGTTATTGCTCCTACCTCAAAATCCCTGACGCATACCAAGGCCCGAATAGAGGCAACAGGGAGGGGGGTGAGAATTGCCAGCATGCCCACGATAACCGAGGACATAATGAGGCGAACTATGTCGGCTGATTATTCCAAGATAAAGGAGAGGAGCCAGAAGTTTGCCGAGCTCCTGTCGGAGGGGAGGCAGGCCAGGTTGATCACGCCAGCAGGAACGGAGTTAACATTTTCATTGGAAGGGAGAAAGGCGCTGGCGGACACTGGCATATTGCATAGCAAAGGAGATTTTGGCAATCTGCCTGCTGGCGAAGCCTGCATAGCTCCGGTTGAGGGAAAGACCTCCGGGGTGGCCATCGTTGATGTCACCATGGCTGGGGTGGGCGTGTTAAAGACGCCGATAAAGTTGGTCATAAAGGATGGTTACGTTACCGAAATAAGCGGTGGTCCCGAGGCTGAAGTTCTCTCGAGTTTGCTCGAGGAAAAGGGGAAGGAAGCCAAAAATATCGCCGAGCTGGGAATTGGAACCAACGAGAAGGCAGTACCGTCGGGAAGCCCGTTAGAGGACGAGAAGGTGATGGGGACGGTACACATCGGCCTAGGCAACAATATTGTCTTCGGGGGCAAGGTTGATGCCCCGATACATTTGGATGGGATAATGAGAAGTCCAACTTTGATCATCGATGATAGGACTGTCATTAAGGATGGTCAATTTTTAATTTGAAGGAGGTAGAAGATGGCGAAAAGGCTTCTAGGCAAGACAGAGATACAGGATATAACTTGGGGATCGGCAGTGCTCGGCGCTGGTGGTGGCGGCTCCCCTCATGATGGACTCAGGCTAATAGAGGACATGGAAAATGAGGTTGAGCTCATTGATCCGGATGAACTGCCTGAGAATGCAGTTGCGGTGATGGTGGCGGGAATAGGGGCTCCCAAGGTGCTAGCGGAGAAGAAATTTGGGCCCGAGGCCATATTTGCCTTTGAGGCGATGAAGAACATAACTGCCATT
>CAZYDA010000125.1:0-2774 GCA_964645275.1 uncultured Dehalococcoidia bacterium
CTCCCTTCCCATTCATTCTTCCTTCTTCTAAGGTTGAATTCTCTTTATCCGACAAAGCAGAGATTTGAGAGCCGGGTAGCCCAGCGTTGGGTCTGCGGGAAGTTCATCGGTGAGGAGGTTGACATTGGCCTCGGCCCAGCCGTGAGGCAGACAGACCACCCCGGGCATGACGTCCTCGCTGACCCTGGCCCGAAGCTCTATCCTGCCTCGCCTGGTCTCCACGGCTATCATTTCTCCGTCCTTGATCCCATATCTGGCCGCCGTTTCGGAGTCGATCTCGGCCACCGGTTCAGGGGCCCTCTGGCGCAGGGAGGGGATGTTGCGCATTTGCGAGTGAATGTATTCTAGCTGTCGAGCCCCGGTGGTGAGGATGAGGGGGAACTCGGGAAGCCACTCTGGACGGCTCAAGGGACTTTCCGGCGATTCCCTCTGAGTTGGCAGGGGGTCATAGCCCTGGCTGGCCAGGGTCTCCGAATAGAGCTCTACCTTTCCTGAAGGGGTGCGAAAGCCCTCCGAATCGTACTCTCGGTATTTTATGGAGTCATAAAGCAGTCCCTCTGGCCTCTCCTCTGTAAGATATTTGACGGTGAGGCCTGAGGGCTCCAGCACGTAATCTATGACCTCCTCCTCACTGCTCCAGGGGAAGTAATCCTGATAGCCCATCCTTCTGGCCAGCTCGAGCCAGAACCTGAGGTCAGACCAGCGCTCCCCTGGCTCGGCCACCTTCTTGCGCAGCATCACGTAGGGCACTCCCCAGAGGCTGTAGTAGTCGCTGAGTTCCGTTTGCTCGAGGAAGGTAGTTGCCGGAAGAATGAGATCAGCTAATTTAGCCGTTTCGCTCATGAACAAGTCCATCACCACGAGCATCTCAAGCTTTCTCAAGGCCTCGGCCACCTTATGGGAGTTGGGCCAGGTGAGCAACGGGTTGGACCCGGCGATGATCATGAGCTTGAGTGGATAAGGCTTGCCAGAGAGCAGCACTTCGGGAAGGAGCATGGCCTGTCCCTCGCCAAACTCTCGCTTGAAGATGCCGAAGAAGACCGGATACTCCTCCTGGCCAATGGCCTTTCCCTTTGGCTTCACCGGCATCTCTATGGGATTCTCCCGAAGCCTGGGAGCTCTGACGAATCCGCCGGCGACGTCAAGGTTGCCCGTGATGGCCTGAAGGGTAGCCATGGCCCGACTATTCTGCAGCCCTGAAGCATGCTGATCCAGGGCATTGGTTCCCTGGACGATACAGGCGGGCTTACTGGTGGCATAGAGGTGTGCTACTTCCCTGATGCTTTCCGCCGGCACCCAGGTGATTTCCTGGACTCGCTCAGGGGTGTAGGCCTCAACATGCTGAGCTAACTCATCGAAGCCGATGGTCCATTCCCGGACAAATCGCTCATCATAGAGCTGTTCGGAGATGATGACCTGCATCAGGCTCAGAAACAGGGCGCAGTCGCTGCCCGGGCGAGGTCGCAGATGAAGACGTGCCTCCCCGGCCAGTGGTGTTCGCTGGGGGTCAACGACTACGAGCTTGGCCCCTCTTTGCCTGGCCTGGAGAACCCGTTCGGCCAGCGGCGGATTGGAGCTGTTGTGGTTGTGACCCCATAGCAGGATGCAATTGGCATTCTCCGGGTCGGCCACCCGAAACCGGCCGTAGGTTAACATATAGGCGATCAAGCGGCAGCGGTAGCACATGCTCTCCACCGAGAAGCAATTGGGCGAGCCGTAGACGTAGAGAAAGCGGCGAATTATTGCCGGGGTTACCGAGCCCGAAAGCAGGATGGGCATTCCGAAGGCGGTGGCAAATGCCCGAGAGTCCTCCTCCCTGATTTCGGCGAGCTTGTCGGCTATCAGATCCAGGGCCTCATCCCAGGTTATGCAGCGCCAGCTCCCGTTTTCCCTCCTCAAGGGGTGGGTCAGGCGCTCCGGATGGCACAGCAATTCCGCCGCCGCCTCCCCCTTGGGGCAGAGAATGCCCCGGCTCCAGGGATGCTCCGCCATCCCCTCAACGCTGACAACCCAATCCCTCTCGAGGTGAATGTTCATCCCACAGCTTTGGGGACAGAGTCCACAGGATGTCTTCACCAGTTTCATCTCCCTCCTTAGCAAAGCTTTTTCGCCTTCCAAAGGGTGGGAAAGCAGCTAATTATAATCAATCTCGAGCCCGACCTGCACGAGGCCCCTTCAGAAGGCCTGGAGGGTCAGGAGAGGCAGAGCAGGAGAACAACCACCCCGGCGAGAACAAGGGCTGGAAGACCCATAAACAGTACTCCCATCCAGGCCGCCTTGGGCTCCAGCTCCTTATAGGAGGCGAAGAAATGCTGCACTGCAAGCGTGCCCAGGAGCAGGGAGATCGCTGCCATAAACCAAACGTACCAGCCCACCGAGGCATTGCCCTCTTGAACCCACATCGCCAGTCGCATCGCTCCGGCACCCAGAATTAGACCATAAAGGAACCACCACATAATAAAGACACCTTGCCTATTCCAGTTGTGTCCCCTTCACCGTGTTAATGCCGTGCGGGGGAAGATCCAAGTCCCACCACGTCTCGGGCTCTTTAGGCTCTCCATAGCCGAAGAGGGTATGCATGCGGGTGAAGAAGCCGTTTAGAACGGGGGTAATGGAAATGGTGGGGGCGACGAGTTTATGGATGAACGATTTGTCCTTCCTGACAAAGGGACAGACGGCAAAGCAGGTGGCACAGCCGGCGGTGCTCACCGACCACCAAGTTCGACAACTTGGCGAATTCTCGAAGTAGGCCCGATGGCCAGGATTATTCCAGG
>CAZYDA010000126.1:0-2738 GCA_964645275.1 uncultured Dehalococcoidia bacterium
CAGGTCAACCACGAAGGCATTGTGTAGTGAGTCCGAGCTGATGATATCTCGGGGGTGAAGGTTTTCCTCCAGGATCTCCACAATTCTCCTGCCAGCTTCCCAGGCAAGTTGCCGGCGGCGGCTGTCCACGGCGGGAACGGTTCCGTTGCCCGGAAGAGCAAGCCCCAGGGCCTCGGTGAGGCAATTCATGGTATTGGCGGTGAACATGCCCGCGCAGGAGCCAGGTCCGGGGCAGGCGTACCCTTCTAGCTCCTCCAACTCCTCTGGGCTCATCTCTCCCTTGGTGGTCTTCCCCACAGCCTCGAACACGGTGATGAGGTCAATGGCCTTTCCCTGCCAGTGCCCTGCCAGCATAGGACCTCCACTCACGAAGATGGAAGGTAGATTTAGCCTTACGGCGGCCATCAGCATGCCAGGCACGATCTTGTCGCAGTTGGGGAGGAAAACCAAGGCATCGAACTGATGAGCTTGAACAACCACCTCCACCGAGTCAGCGATGAGCTCTCGACTGGGCAAGCTATACCTCATGCCAGGGTGGTTCATGGCTATGCCATCGCAAATGCCGATGGTGTTTACCTCGAAGGGTAGCCCGCCGGCGTTATAAATCCCCTCCTTAGCGGCTTCGGCGAGGGATCTGAGGTGTACATGACCAGGGATAATCTCATTGAAGCTGTTGATCAGACCGATGAATGGACGTTCGAGCAGTCTTCTTCCATGTCCCAGAGCCCGGAGTAGGGAGCGGTGAGGTGCTCGTTCAATTCCCTTCTTCACCAGATCACTTCGCATTTTTCGTTTCCTCTCCTAACAAACAAAGCTACCCGATATTATGACACAAAGACCCTCCTGTGTAAACGTCGTTACCATCGAAAAGATACGTCAGGCTCGTTCTAAACCACTGTCTTATCCTTGCGATAGACAATGGCCTGACAGCGGGCGATGAGAGTCTGCTCGCGCCAGACCCTCATCTGGTAGAAACCCAGCCGGCCGGCAACCCTAACTTCCTCTGCCTCGGCTACCAGCCGATCTCCTGGTCGGGCACCGGCGAGGAGATCGAGACTGACATTTACCGCATAAGCCTGCTGGTTGTGGGAATTAGAGGCGAAGGAGAAAGCTACGTCGGCCAAGGTGAAGATGAAGCCGCCGTGGCAGACCTGATTGAAGTTCTGATAATCCTCCTTTACCAGCCCCTCCACTTGGGCATAGCCTTCTCGAACCTTTATTATCTTTATGTCAAGAAAGTTGGCAAAGGGGTCTTGTCTGAACTTGTTCAGGAGTTGCTCGTTCATCACTCCTCCAGCGCTTTAATCCTGGCCTTGGCTCGCTTGAGTCTCAGGTAAAACTCCTCCAGAACAGGAGTTTCACAGTACCTGACGTTGGGGAACAGCCTTGACCGAAGATCTCTTGAGAGAAGGAAGAGGTCGATGAGGTCAGAGTCCTCGGTGACGATGAACACCATTTCCCGAGGGAATTCATCGCTGACTTTAAAGGAGGCTCGTAAAACTTCGGCGTCCACTCGGAGGTTTTCCTCGCTTTGAAAGTCGTCAGCCAGGGCTGAGACGAAGGCCTCGGCTTCCTTTTCGGGCCTTTCCCTCTCAATTTGCTCCAGCAACTGTGTGAAGTGGCTTCGGAGCTTTCCCTTCAGCCTTTCCTCGTAGGCCTCCTCCACCCCCTTCACTGCCCGACGGCGGTAGAGCTCAAGCCCCTTTTCTACCAGCGGCAGCCCCTTTTCGCCTCTGGCCAAAAGCTTAGCATGTTCTTTTAGCACATCTCGGGCCAGTGTTTTGCTGAGGAGTGCGGTGTAGGAATGAAGTGAGCTAGTGATCCAGTCTTCCTTGCGAGGGATGATCCGGCCGCGATCCCTCAACTCCTCGATAAGGGAGAGGGCATTTTCCCTCTCCTCCCCTCGTTTCTGCAGTTCCTCATGTCCCCTCTTCGCTTTTTCTAGTTCCTTTTGCTTCTTCTCCCTCTTCTCCTCCATTTGTTGAAGGTAGGGGTAAGAGAAGAAGGGAGTGAGGCACTCCTCAGCTCTTTTCGACCCTAGCAGAAGGAAGTTCTCCCCTTCCTCGAAGTCAATTTTGAGCCTGCTGGCGGCCTTACGGCACAAGCTTGAGATGGCCTTGAGGTCGTCTCGGTCGCCTAGATACCTCCTCATCAAGTCTGACTGGTCCGCCTCCTCCTGGGCTTCCAGCCTTACCTGCTGTCCCCGGGAGAGGGCCGAGACCAGGGCTGCCTTGGCCATGGAGAGGTTATAGTTTCGGCGCTCCCTTTCCAGTTCGTCCAGAACATGTTGCCCCTCGATCATGATGGCTTCTTCCCACTCCTCGATGCTGCGCTTGGAGCGAAGTCCCTCCAGCCTTTCTTCAAGGAAGAGACCCTCCACCAGCTCTGATATCTCAGGATACTCCTCCATTCCCTTGGCTTCCTCTAGCCAGTCTTTGACCTTTAGGACCTCGCTGAGCTGGGCTATCTCCTCCTGAAGCTGGGCCATGTGCTGAGGGAGAACCTCGAGGAGGGAGGCCCACCTTTCCACCTCCCGCACCACTCCCTGAGGGCAGTAGAAGTCGAAGACGTCCAGCAAGCTTTTAGGCAGCCGGTTAAGAGCATTGGCGTCGAGCACGAAGATAGGATTTTGCTCCAGCAGATTTAAATCGAGCACTATTCTCCCTCAAAGCGCTGCTCTAAGAAGCTTCTGAGCGCTTCTGGATCGCTGGTGATGACGAAAACCTCCTGCACCGCTG
>CAZYDA010000127.1:0-2690 GCA_964645275.1 uncultured Dehalococcoidia bacterium
CATTGCCCGACAAATCTTTGCCGTATCCTGAATGCTACGCATACGACGGCGAAGTGCTTGAATGCTGGCCATTTACTCACCCGTTTGTTTAATAGGTAGCCCCCTGCTTAAACTCCTTTATCGCTGCCTGCAAAGCCTCCTCCGTCTCGGGTTTTATTTCCAGGTCTTCATTTATGCGCCTCTCTATCTCCGGATGATTGCTCTCCATGAATCGGCGAAAGCTCTCCTCCCAGGGGATTACCTTGTCCACCGGCACATCGTCAAGATAGCCGCTGTTTAAGGCGTAGAAGATCATCACCTGCTTTCCCAACGACAAAGGTGAGTACTGGGGCTGTTTTAGCACCTCCACAGCGCGGCGGCCCCTTTCCAACTGAGCCCTGGTGGCTTGATCCAACTCCTCCGTGCCAAACTTGGTAAAGGCCTCCAGCTCCCTGAACTGAGCCAGATCCAATCTCAGCCTGCCCGCCACCTGCCTCATGGCCTTTCGCTGTGCTGCGCCACCAACCCGAGATACCGACAAGCCGGCATTTATCGCTGGACGAATTCCAGCGTTAAATAAATCGGTCTCCAGATAAATTTGCCCATCGGTGATGGAAATCACGTTTGTAGGGATGTAAGCCGATACATCTCCAGCCTGAGTCTCCATAATAGGCAAAGCGGTGAGGGAGCCGCCTCCGTGCTCGGGAGCCAATTTGCAGGCTCTTTCGAGAAGCCGACTATGCAGGTAGAAAATGTCTCCGGGATAAGCCTCCCTTCCTGGAGGACGGCGGAGCAGAAGGGAAAGCTGGCGATAAGCCCAGGCATGCTTATAAAGATCGTCGTAGATGATTAAGGCGTCTCTGCCCTGTTCCATGAACTCCTCTCCCATCGCACAACCTGAATAAGGAGCGAGATATTGCAGTGGTGCAGGATCGGATGAATCGGCCGTCAACACGATCGTGTGCTCCATGGCCCCATACCGCTCCAGGGTGTCCACCACCGAGGCTACTTTAGCGGTCTTCTGCCCAATAGCTACGTAGATACAGATGAGGTCCCCACCCTTTTGGGCGATTATGGTATCAATGGCAATGGCGGATTTACCGGTGAAGCGGTCGCCGATGATAAGCTCACGCTGACCGCGCCCAATGGGGGTCATGCTGTCTATAGCCTTAAGCCCGGTCATCACTGGCACATCTACCGGCGCCCTCCTCGTCACGTTTGGAGCCACTCGCTCCACAGGCCTAGCCTTTGCTGTCCTAACCGGACCTTTCCCATCACGAGGGCGACCTAGGGGGTCAACCACCCTTCCGATCAGCTCTTCGCCTACGGGAACCTGGATTACCCTTCCAGTTGCCTTTACCTCATCCCCCTCCTTGATCTTGCTGCAGTCGCCGAGGACAACAGCGCCAACCTGGTCTTCCTCTAAATTAAGAGCGAGCCCCATGATGTCATGGGGAAACTCCAGTAGTTCGTTGTAGGATACACCGCTAAGCCCATAAATGCGGGCAATGCCATCGCCAACCTCTACCACCGTGCCCACATTAACCGCAGCAACTACCCCAGAGAACTGCTCTATCTGCTCCCGAATAATGGTGGTGATATCCTCTGCTCGCATCGCCATCTTCTCACCTCCTTACCCCAAGAGGCCTTCCCTTAACTCCCTAAGCCTGGTTCTCAGGCTTCCGTCAACAAGCTCATCCCCAACACGGGCGATGAAGCCGCCGATGAGCTCAGGGTCAACCTTGGTGGAAACCATCACCTTCTTCCCGGTAAGCCTTGCCAGGCGTTCCCGAATACGGCCTTCGGTCTCCCTATCCAGAGGCACAGCGGTGGTCACCTCAGCATGCTCTATGCCTTGGTGAACATCGGCCAGGCGCTCGTATTCCACCAATATCTCGCTCAAGAGCCTGAACCTGCGCCTGACTATAAGTAAATACACTAAGTTGAGAATCAAATCCCTCACCCCTGGCAAGCAGCGCCTTATGAGCTGGGCCTTCTCCTCAAAGTGAACCTTCGGGCTTTCTAGAATGGCTGCCAACCCCGGATCGCTCAGGGTAGAAACCACTTTCCTCAAGTCGGAACGCCATGGCTCAATTTCCCCCTTTTCCTCTGCGATTTGAAACGCTGCCTGGGCATATCTTCTTGCGGCGATACCCATGGGTCTTCACTTCCCTTTTAGGCCTTCAGCCTCTTCCAGCACCTCGTTTATCAATCGGCGATGACGCTCCTCATCCAAAGTCTCTCGGATAACCTTCTCTGCTGCCAGCATGGCCAAATCAGCAAACTCGCGGCGGAGCTGCTGGATGGCTTGATCCCGTTCCAGCTCGATTTCACCCCGAGCTCGGGCGAGGAGAGCCTCCGCTTGGGCCTTGGCCTCCTGCCGAGCCTCCTCCTTAAGCCTCTCTCCCAGGGCACTTGCCTGAGAGATGAGCTTCTGACCCTCCCGGCGAGCTTCCTCCAGTTTCTTCTTTGCCTCCTCATCGGCTTCGGCCAGGCGCTTTGATGCTTGCTCGGCCTGCTCCAGGCCCTCCCTTATTCGATTGGAGCGTTCCTCCATCATTCGGCGCAGCGGCTTATAAGCTATGAAATAAAGCAGGGCCAGAAGTATTAAGAAGTTCACTATCTGGGCCAGCAGGCCATTTAAGCTTATGCCAAGGCCCTCCATTCAAGACCTCCTAAACCACCATCGCCAGCAGGATCGCCACGATGAG
>CAZYDA010000128.1:0-1760 GCA_964645275.1 uncultured Dehalococcoidia bacterium
CATCAGGAGGCAGAAGTATCAACTTAGCAGTCAGCAAAGGGAGCCATGCTATACAAAAAATCTTGACACTATCGACGCACCGCTGACCAGTTCCTCTGCTCAACGTGAGCATTATCTCAAGTTTGACAGTTAAAATTCCTGACCAAAGCTGAGTGGCTGCCCTGCCAGATTCGTTTTGATCCTTGCAGGGCCAGTCTACTCTCGGGGTGAGTGTTTACCATATGTAAGCTACTGGCTCGGGGAGGTAAAATTTGAAAGACTGGAAACGAACTGCTTGGTGTCTATCGATCCTCCTAGTGAAGAACATTTACAGGAACTCCAGAGAATTATCGGGCGCTTTGGCCTGATAGTCTACATTGGCGGATACAGAATCTTGTTTTCGCTCGCTTGTGAAAGATATGGAGGCCAAAAACTGTAAAGTTTTCTATGGATGGTGGATCGTCGGTGCCGGTTTCCTCATTGCGGTGTATATCGGTGGCTTCATCCACTTCGGTTTCACCGCTGTTTTTGAACCAATAGCCAGTGATTTTGGCTGGAGCTATGCCCAGGTTTCCTTCGCAGCATCACTACGTGGCCTGGAGATGGGCCTTCTCGCCCCAATTGTAGGATTGCTTATGGACCGTTGGGGGCCAAGAAGGCTGGTTTTCGCTGGAGCCGCTATCATTGGTCTCGGTTTATTGCTTTTAAGCCGTATGAACTCCCTCGCCACCTTCTACGGAGCCTTCATCCTGATAGCTGTAGGTACAAGTACTTGTATTGGTGTTGTACCCATGGCGACAGTGGGCAACTGGTTTCAAAGAAGGGTCACCATAGCTACGGGTATTTTAGTCAGCGGCACCCCCACCGGAGGCCTCTTGGTTCCCTTAGCAACGAGACTCATTGACATATTCGAGTGGCGGGTGGCAATGGCAATTCTTGGCTTCGGTGCGTGGGGCATTCTTTTGCCGCTGTCACTTCTTTTCCGGCACAAGCCTGAGCAATACGGCTATTTGCCAGATGGTGACCCTGGCGGAAAGCTACCGGCTGGCGAAAGCTGGTCCTCAGCACAAGGTAATAGGATGGATATCGAAGTTAAGCAAGTCTTGAAGAGTAGCGCTTTTTGGCACATCGCAATAGGATTTATGTGCCATATTCTAGTGATAAATGCTGTCGTAACCCATGTAATGCCTTATCTGAGCACTATTGGCATCACTAGGTCGTTCTCCAGCCTGGTGGCTAGTGCCATAGCATTAACGAGCATTTTGGGCCGCCTCAGCTTTGGTTGGCTTGGGGACAGATTTGATAAAAGGCGGGTAACAGCTCTGGGCTTTGTACTTACCGGTTTAGGTTTGCTTTCTTTTGGCTATGTCTCCACTGCGGGGACATGGATGCTTGTACCATCCCTTGTCTTTATAGGTCTCGGGTACGGGGGGCCTGTCCCCATGATGCCTGCTTTATTGCGGGAATACTTCGGCAGAGTTAGGTTAGCCACCGTCCTTGGCCTGGTTATGGGTGTAGCAGCGCTAGGCAGCATGGTAGGTCCGCCTCTGGCTGGGTTGGCATTTGATAAATTCGGTAACTATCAAGTTGCATGGTTTGGCTTTGCCGGGTTGGTCATTGCCGGTATGATCAGCTTGGTAACCACGCCTTCAGTTGGCAGTAAAATGCGAATCTGAAACGATACACTGAGAGAGAGTAGAAGGCGAAGCTAGTATTTGCTCCTGGGCACTCTTTTCCGCTAATCGAACCCCTTGCCCAAACATAGTGAAAAGCCCAGAATA
>CAZYDA010000128.1:1770-2684 GCA_964645275.1 uncultured Dehalococcoidia bacterium
ATGGTCTGATTTCATCTCTGATAGACCATGAATTGGTGCCGTATTCCCGAGAAGGGATCGTCAATTCTGATGTTCAGACATGAGTTCGGACATTACCCAATGCTATCTGTGAGAATGAGAGGTGGGCTTGTTGGATGGCCTCCTGGGCACTCTTTTCCGCTAATCGAACCCCTTGCCCAAGGATAGTGAAAAGCCCAGAATATAGCTGCCACTTCTTCCCCTGGTATGTCCGATCCCGAAGCTCTTCCCCAATCGGGAGAGCTATAGCATAAACCAGCAATACCAGAGCTACTACCTTTTCCATGTTCTCCTTCTCCTTAATGTTAGGTACTGCGTAGCTAGCGCACTGCTCCGGAAGAACCTGAGGCTTTAACATTTCGAAGAACCTGCCATTGATTTGTTCCCCTTCTTAGCTGGGCAGCAGCGCTGGGTGCGACGGGAGATAAGATAATTGTTGTAATTTAATCCTGGTTTATATTAAACCACTTGATTTTCAGCGTAGCCGCTGTTAAAATTTAAACCAAAAGCCGTGGTAACTGAAAACAACTGATGGCCAGCGCGCCCGGGAAAGGGCTAGTATGCGGTTGTCCAGAAGCCAAAACGCTGAGCGGGGTAGCGGATGGTCCAGGCTGAGAAGGCCGCGGGCCCTTGGTGTCGTTCTGCTACTGGTGGTCACTGTCCTCTCCTGGGCAGGCCCGGCGGTACCTCTCGGTCAGCTCATCTCGCCTGAGGCAAGCATCACCACGGCGGGGATGCCCGTGGCTGAGCGGGCTGCCAAAGCCGATCAGCAGCACCGAGCGTCAGCACTGGCCGTGTATGAGGGCTACTCCCCGGCACTATATGAGGAAGGGGTGCGAAGTTCTAGGTACGTCAGCGTCAGCGACGGCACCAGGCTGGCGGTTGACATCTACCAG
>CAZYDA010000129.1:0-2671 GCA_964645275.1 uncultured Dehalococcoidia bacterium
TAACTGGAATCAAGGCCATAGATAGCATGACTCCCATTGGCCGGGGACAGCGCGAGCTCATCATCGGCGACAGATTTACTGGTAAATCGGCCATTGCCATTGATACTATAATTGCACAGAAGGGCCAGGATGTGGTCTGCATTTATGTGGCCATTGGGCAGAAGACGGCCAAGGTGGCCTCGGTGGTGAGTACGCTGGAGCGATATGGTGCCATGGGGCACACCATCGTGGTGACTGCTGAATCCTCTGACCCAGCTCCCCTGCAGTACCTTGCCCCTTACGCTGGCTGTGCCATGGGCGAGGAGTTCTTGGAGCAGGGGAAAGATGCCCTAGTAGTCTATGATGACCTTTACAAGCATGCCTGGGCCTACCGCCAGCTTTCCTTGCTTCTTCGCCGACCACCGGGAAGGGAGGCTTACCCCGGGGACATCTTCTACCTGCATAGTCGGCTTCTGGAGAGAGCTTGTAAGCTCGCCCCGGAGTATGGCGGCGGCTCACTTACTGCCTTGCCCATAATGGAGACCCAGGCGGGGGACGTCTCCGCCTATATCCCCACCAACGTCATCTCCATTACTGATGGGCAGATTTATCTAGAGCCGGACCTCTTCAACGCGGGAGTTCGCCCAGCGATAAATGTTGGACTTTCGGTCTCTCGGGTTGGTGGGGCAGCCCAGCGGAAGGCCATGAGACAAGTGGCCGGGAGATTAAGGCTGGATCTAGCCCAGTTTAGGGAGCTGGAAGCCTTTGCCAAGTTCGGAACCGAGGAGCTGGACAAGGCCACTCAAGCTCAGCTCGAGAGGGGGAAGCGAGCGGTCGAGGTGCTAAAGCAACCCCAATACCTGCCCCTCCCACTTGGAAAGCAGGTGATGATCTTCTATGCCCTGAATAATGGCTACCTTGACGACGTGGAGCTCAACCAAATAAGCTCCTGGGAGGAGAACTTCTACAAGTTCATGGATGCTAACCATCCAGAGGTGGAGAGGCAGATAAACGAAAAGATGGAGCTAACTCCGGAGCTGGAGGAAGCCCTAAAGGCCGCCATTTCAGAATTCAAGAAGGGATTTTAAACACCTAACTTGAATTGCAAGCCCCCAGATCGGGGGGATTTTAGGGGCAATACAGAGTGGCCACTATCAGAGAGCTACGACGGCGCATGCGCGGCATTAGTGATCTGGTCAAGATTTGCCGCGCCATGGAGATGGTTGCCACAGCCAAAATGAGGCGGGCGCAGGAGCAGGCCATCGCTGGCCGACCCTATGCCGAGAAGATAACTCAGGTGGTAGCGGACCTGGTTGCCTCCACCCCAGCCGGTGAGGAGGTTCACCCACTGCTTCAGAAGAGAGAGGTTGAAAGCGTCTGTCTGCTACACCTCTCAACTGACCGGGGACTTTGTGGAGGGCTTAACTCTAACTTAAACCGACTGGTGGCTGATTTCCTCCTCAAGCAGGAGGGCAAGCTTAGTTACATTGCCGTGGGCCGCAAGGCAAGGAGCTTTGCCCAGCACACTCGGCAAAATCTTATAGCTGAGTTCACTGGAATCGGCGACCGCCCTTCCCTTCTCGAGGTCCTGCCTATAGCTAGAACGGTCGTTGAGGAGTACTCCCAGGGTAGAGCTGACCTAATATACTTGGCCTTCCCTCGCTTCATCAGCACCATGGTCCAGCGGCCAGTGATGGAGGTGCTTCTTCCCGTGGAGCCCAGCAAACCTTCTACAGGGGCAAGGCTGGAATACATCTACGAGCCCCATTCCGAATTCATTCTGAGTGAACTGCTGCCACGATATGTCGAGATGAGGGTATACCATGCTATACTTGAGCTCAAAGCCAGTGAGCACTCAGCCCGAATGGTGGCCATGCGCAATGCTCGGGAAAATGCCGATGAGCTGATAAGGGATCTGACCCTGCTGATAAACAAGACCCGACAGGAGCTTATTACCAAGGAGATCTGCGACATCACCGGAGGGGCTGAGGCCCTGGCCGGAGCTTAGGGAGGAAAAGAGATGGCCAAAGGCAGAGTGATTCAGGTTGTTGGAACCGTGGTGGATATTGAGTTTCCCCCGGACAACCTGCCTGCAATCTATAGTGCGGTGGAGATCCCTCTTGATGGTAGCAAGATAATGGTGGAGGTTCAGGCCCATATTGGGAACAACTGGGTTCGTGGGGTAGCCCTGACGCCCACCGAGGGGCTAAAGCGTGGAGTTGAGGCCATTGACACCGGAGGGCCGATAACCGTGCCCGTGGGGCCGGAGACCCTGGGACGTCTCTTCAATGTCTTCGGTGAGCCGATAGATGAGCTGGGGGAGGTCAAAGCCAAGGAGCGGTATCCAATACATCGACCTTCACCTCCCCTCACGGAGCAGGAGACCACCCCCCAGATCTTGGAAACCGGGCTTAAGGTGATGGACCTCATTACCCCATTCCGAAAGGGCGGCAAAGTTGGAGCCTATGGCGGAGCCGGCGTGGGTAAGACGGTGATCATCATGGAACTCATCCGCAACATTGCCATCGAGCACGGTGGCGTCTCCGTCTTTGCCGGGGTGGGTGAGCACTCCCGGGAGGGGAATGAGCTCTGGCTGGAGATGAGGAGAGCTGGGGTCTTGCCGAAAACTGTCCTCGTCTTCGGGCAGATGAACGAGCCTCCGGGAACTCGGGCGCGGGTGGGGCTGAGCGGT
>CAZYDA010000130.1:0-2664 GCA_964645275.1 uncultured Dehalococcoidia bacterium
ACTTCAACTCCACCAAGGAGATATTTGAGGAAATAAGGAAAACCGTCCCTCAATATAGGGGGATCACCTATGAGCGGCTGGAGAGAACGCCGGGAGGCATTCATTGGCCCTGTCCTTCAGAGGATCACCCCGGCACACCCACCATGTTCCTGCAGAAGTTTAACACTCCCGATGGCCTAGGGCATTTTCGGGTAGTCGAGTTTAAGCCCCCGGCTGAATTGCCCGACGACCAGTATCCCTACATTTTAACCACCGGTCGAAGCATCTTTCATTACCACACCGGGACGATGACCCGCAGGACACCGAGGCTAAACGATGAGATTCCTCAAGGCTTTGTCGAGGTCAATCCCGAGGATGCCACCAAGGCGGGGATAGAAGATAAAGATATGGTCACCTTAGAGACAAGGCGAGGCAGGATAAGGGTCGAGGCTAAAGTGACCGATGAGGTGCCAGCGGGGCTGCTCTTCGTTCCCTTCCACTTCGCCGATTCCCCGGCCAACGTGCTGACCAACCCCGCCCTTGATCCCGGCTGCAAGTGTGCCGAAACCAAGGTATGCTCCGTCAGAATGGAGGCGAGGTGATGAAAGGAGATATGTGGCTTGCCCGGTCAACCGACGAGGAGATCTTAAAGCGCGCAGAGTGTGGAGGTGTGGTCACCTCCCTGCTTAAGTTTGCCCTGGAGAGAAATTTGGTGGATGCGGTCCTGGCCGTCGAAGCTAGGGAGGGAAATCGCTTTGATGGCATACCGGTGCTCCTTACAAATCCCGGGGACGTAATCAGGACTGCTGGCTCGCTTCACTGCAGCTCTCCCAACATAGCCCGCTTTATTAAGGAGTATCTTGGCGGAGCTTTCGATCTTAAAGTAGCGACGGTTTGTAAACCCTGTGATGCTCGAGCGATCATCGAGCTGGCTAAAAGAAATCAAATAAATCTGGATAACCTGCTTCTCATTGGCCTCAACTGCACCGGCACCCTTCCCTCGGCAGGCGCCAAGGAGATGTTTCGGGAGGAGTTCGGGGTTGATCCCGCCGAGGTGGTGAGGGAGGACATCGAGGAGGGAAAGCTCACCATCTGGCTCAGGGATGGGACAAAGAAGGAAAAAGACCTTGGCGAGCTTGAGGAGAAAGGTTATGGGCGTCGGGAGAACTGTCGCCGGTGTGATTTTAATATTCCCAGGATGGCAGATATAGCTTGCGGGAAATGGGGCACAGAAGAGGTAAAGGATGGGAAGGTAACATTCATTGAAATTTGCTCCGACAAAGGTTCGGAACTCGTGGAAAAAGCCGTTCAAGCCGGTGTCATTAAGGTGGAAAGCCCCAGCAGTACGGCGATGGAGACCAGAAGAGGAAAGGACGAGGAGGAAATTGAACGGGCCAGGAAGTGGCAGGAAAGAGACTTTGCCTTCTTCAAGGAGATGAGCACTGAGGAGAGGTTTGATTACTGGTCGGCCGAGTTTAGCCAGTGTATCAAGTGCTTCGGTTGCCGAGATGCTTGTCCAATCTGCTACTGCAAGGATTGTTCTCTTGAGGCAGACAGGGGAATAGTGGCAGGTGGCGAGGTGCCGCCGAGCGTTATGTTTCCTATGATAAGGACTATACATGTAATGGATTCCTGCGTTAATTGTGGTCAATGTCAGGACGCCTGCCCTTCAGAGCTGCCTTTATCCAGATTCATCCATATGCTGAATAAGGAAATAAGCGCTATCTTTAAATATGAACCCGGGCTAGATGTAGAAACTCTTCCCCCGCTCAGGTCGGTTACCGATAAGGAATTAACTATGCCCGGTGTTGAAGTTGCCGTTTAGTGAAACAAGCTATCCGGGGGAATGAAGGGGCGCGAGCTTTGAACCCTGTAGGGTCTTAGCTTTCAATCTATGGTGATTAGGTTTATCTACTTCAGCCTCTTGGCTACCCTATCCGAGAGATAAAGCTCTCCAACTCCTGAAGTTATCCAACTTCTCGGCCTCAAGGGGAGGTTTAAGCCTCTACCCGCAAGGACAAAGCGAAGACTTGACTCTATCCCGTTAAAGTGCTACAGTTTTGTGGGAAAAATAACAAAGAAGGGTAAAAATTAACAAACATGGGTTCCTCCGCAAGGTTGCACCGCAGTTACGTCATCAAACACGAACAAATAGCGAGTAAATTAAAAGAGCTGAGCGAGAAATGTGACTGTGCTTGTCTGCCCGTATCCAAGTTAGCTGCTGAGTTAGGGATAGATGAAAGAACGGTGAGAGCTCACCTCAGGATCATGCAGATCCATGGCGTTGGGGTGTTTAACGATCCGAGCGAGAGGGAGTTCTGCACCAAGGAAGGGATAGCTTTGCTTGCCAGGAAACTTGGCTTAAGATGCCTTGAGGAGTAAAGGAGGCGATGTGAATTTTGAGCCGAAGATCGTCGGATTCCTTTGCAATTGGTGCTCTTACGCTGGGGCTGATCTGGCCGGCGTTTCAAGGATGCAGTATCCTCCCAATATACGAGTAATAAGGGTTATGTGTAGTGGACGGGTGGACCCTACCTTTATTCTCAAGGCCTTTGCCTGTGGAGCAGACGGGGTGCTCGTTTTGGGCTGTCACCCCGGAGATTGTCATTACCTGGCGGGAAATTATAAAACCCTGCGCCGGGTCCCCCTGCTTCGCGAAATGCTGAAGCAACTGGGGATCGAGGA
>CAZYDA010000131.1:0-2657 GCA_964645275.1 uncultured Dehalococcoidia bacterium
CAAAGTTCAGAAGTGGGAGGGAAAGCTCTCGGATATTCCCGGATATCCCGAAGGGATGCCAACAATAGGCGGAATAGTGCGCAAGGTCACCAGCAACACCCTCGACCTTGAAGCTCCATCTGGAGGGGGAGCTGTTATTAAAGAGGGTGAGTACGAGCCCGGTACCCAGACCAAGATGATCCAGGTAGTGTTTAATCCGAACACCAAAGTCTACAGGTGGCTGCACCGTGTAGCCAAGCCGGAACTTAAGGAGCTTACCCTGGACGACCTCGCTGAAGGACAGTGGATTACAGTCTGGGGTGAGGAGAGCGGCGACCGCATCTTTGCCGATACCATTATCATTGAGGTGGGCTTTTAGATGCCAGGCCTATCAAGGTGGTGGCCTGAAGTCGCTGCTGAAAAGAAGCGCCCGCCTCTGGCGGGCGCTTCCCGTTTATTTCCACATTCTCTGCCCCTTGTGTATACTTTAAATTGATGGCCGGGGGACTGGATGCGTGGATTAGGGTTGTAAGGGTAAAGTTCTTCCTGGCTGGGATCCCCTCGGTGAGCTTGGGCATAGCTCTCTCATGGCATCTAGCCGGAATATTTGACCCACTGTATTTTTCGTTGACGCTTTTTGGCGTTATCTTTGCGATGGCTGGCTGCTATACGTTTAACGAATACTTCGACTTAAGGGTGGATAAGGCTGTTAGGGAGGAGGATGTAACCCCGTATAGTGCCGGAAGTCGTGTGCTTCCCAAGGGTCTTCTCCAATCCCTGCCCGTACTTAGGGCGGGTATCGGCTTCTGGCTGCTGGCCTTTATTATCGGGGTTTATCTAACCATAACAAGGGGTTGGCCGGTAATTCCCCTTTCCTTAGCCGGCTTCCTTGCCGGCGCATTCTATACGGCTCCTCCCTTCAAATTTGCCTATCGGGGGGCAGGCGAAGCCTTAATTGGTTTAACCTACGGCCCTCTTATAACCCTCGGAAGTTGTTACGTACAACTTGCAGGGCTTCCGCCTTTAGGACAGGTTATCCTGGCATCCCTTGTGCCGGGATTCCTTATAACTGCGGTAATATGGATAAACGAGTTCCCGGACTTTTTCGCCGACAGAAAGGTGGGGAAGAAGAATTTGGTCGTAAGAATGGGAAGAAAGAAGGCCGGCAGGGTATATGCCCTTTTGCTCACCGCTCCCTATATATCCCTGGTGGTTGGAGTTTCGATGCGGCTTTTTCCACCTGCAACCCTAATGGCATTGCTCACGCTGCCAATAGCGCACAAAAACATGGCCACCGTAAAGAGAAAATACGATAAACCCCGGGAACTTATCCCGGCGATGAGCGGAACTATCCTGCTATTTGCCCTGTCAACTTTTCTTCTAGCGGCGGGGTTTCTTGTGCCCCTATAGGCGGCAAGTTGAGCGGGCATGCCGGATCCGCTGCCAAGGGGTTTCCCGTCAGCAGATATGCCCTTGACCGGCAGCCTCCGCAGTTTTCTCTATACCGGCATGATCTGCAGGGTTCCTCAAGGTTGTTTCTATCCCTGAGCTTAACCAGCAGTTCATTTCTTCTCCAGATTTCCAGTGCCGGCTTCTCCAGGACGTTTCCCACGCTTGTCTGGAGGAAGGCGCAGGGCCAAACATCGCCATACCATTTAACGTAGAACATGCCCCTACCGGCTATGCACCCTTTAAACATCCTTCCCAAAGGGGTTTTCTTCGATAGGTAAGCAAAGTATTCGGGCAACCCTATAGGTATAACAAGCGTTTTAAGCTTTCTTTGCAAAGAAGAAACGGTCTCAATCACTTCGAGAAACTCCGGCGGGGTTAAAGCCAGCCTTTCCTTTTGTGCACCCCTCCCGAAAGGTTGAAACTGATACAGAAGCACAACGCATGAGCCCAGTTCATCGGCCAATTCCAGGAGCTTTGGAAGTTCATGAAGGTTCAGCTTTGAAAGGGTTATGTTTACCTGTAAATATAAGCCCTCCCTTGCAGCATTTCTCATTCCCTCCATTGCCCTCTCCCAGGCGCCTTCTACCCTTCGAAATCTATCCTGAAGCTCGGGTTCCAAAAAGTCTAAGCTTACGGCAACCCCGGTAATTCCTAAAGTTGAAAGCCTCTTAGCAACTTCTCCGGAGATCAAGGTCCCATTGGTTGCTATCGTCACCTCAAAGCCCACATCCCTGGCATGCTTGATTATCTCATAGATGTCCTCTCTAACAAGAGGCTCCCCGCCGGTTAAAACGAGCATCCTAAATTCAGGAACAGTGGCGATCGAATCGATCATTTTGCACACCTGGGTCAGAGGGGGATCTATTTTTGCCTCCCCTCCCTTAACCTCACAGTGAATGCAGTTCAGATTACAGCGGCCGGTCACCTCCAATACGGGGTGGGGCTCATAGCCGAAACACCCCCCAGACCTTGCGCCGGCAGCAACCCTGAGAAGCTTGCCGAGGGACCTAAGCCACCTCCCCTCAAACCTCCAGCCGGTAGCCGTTTTGAAGGCCAACGCTGTAGTCGCCTGCTTGAAGATAAGCGAAGGTGGAAAATAAAAGGGAGGGACCCTCTTATTTGGTAGCATTCATCCACCAAATTTTAGAAAAATTTGAGGGACTCTTCAAACTTTGACAGCAGTCAGGGAAATTGCTAAGCTTTCATTTGGGAAAGTCGTCATGGTG
>CAZYDA010000132.1:0-2654 GCA_964645275.1 uncultured Dehalococcoidia bacterium
CGTAGGTGGTGAGCGGAACCTGCTCCCGGAATTCCTCCACGGTGCGCGGTTCGGCACCACGCATGATGCGGCGGCCCAGCTCACAGTTCCTCAGCTTCTCCAATTGCTCCAGCAGCAGCCGCCGCTGAATTTCCATGAATTCCTCCAGGCTGAGGTCGAGAAACCCACAACAGCGCTGCCAGAGCTCCTTTTTTCTCCCCTGTCTCAGAAGCTCAGCTACCGTCGCCATTCCTCCCCCTTTGCCTGCTATCTTTGGCTAGTACTATAGTACCTCCCCGTGCCATTTGTCAAGTAAAGTCATCGAATAACCACTGAGGCCGGCAAAGACAGGGAAGGGCCGGGGCTAAGCCCCGGCCCTTCTGGGCTCAACTATCTAGCAGTTAGAAGCTTATCTGACCGGGGAGCGATATCGGCTTAGCAGGCTACTCAGCCGCTTGGCCCCGGCCTGCACTTTGGCAAACTCGGTAGAGGCTTCACTGTAGAGCTTGAGGGTGCTGTTTTTATCCTCCGTCAGGGAGGCCTTCACCAGGTATCTCACTCCCTTCCAGTACTGATCCCTTACCAGATCAAGCTGTTCGTCAACGGCCAGTATCGAAGCAATGGAAAGGCGCTTCTCCAAGTTAAGGGAGGTCAGAAGCTTGGCCAGGGAGAGGAACTCTGAGAAAGCCGCCTTCTTCACCGTGTTGGCTGTGGCGCTGGGTGAATTCTTTAGCTGCAGCTTCACATATTGGCCGGTCTGCCCTGGTGCTCCAACGCTCCAGTAGGATGTTCCGGGATTTCCAGTGCAGATGTAGACCGTCCCCTCACCGGGAACAGCTATCTGCGAGGCTACGGTGCCTCCCCATGCGCTGAACCGGTTTATGGTGTTGCCAGTCCACCAGGCGTTATAGTGCCACTCGGTGCCATTCCAGTACCTGGAGCTAGTCAGGAGGGACATAACTGCATCCACGTCCATCTTTCCGTAGTTATCCTCAATGTATTTAGCCGCGGTCTGGTAGCGGTACCAGCTAGCAGGATAGTACTTGATGGCCTCCCAGGGCTTCTGCGTCTCCTTCATCTCCGGGTTTACGAAGTGATTGGCGGCGATGAGATAATCTTTCTCGCCGAAGTCACCCGGTGCCCGGACAGCAGCCAGGGCGGCCGTGGCCTCGACAGCATAAGCACCTCCATTCTTATCCACTAGGAGCCGGTTGATGCCATTGGTGCTTTTGACGCTCAGGATGGTCTCCTTGGCCTCCTCAGCCGTGGAACAGGTCATGGCCACATAAGGCCCGAGGATGAAGTCTGAGACCCCATAGTCTATGTCCTCTGGCCGGGCATTGGCGCTCTTGTTGGACATGTAAACCAGGCCCTTGTCATTCATCAGGAAGTTGTTGCCCAACATGCCAGCTATGGCAGTTGAGATGAAGGCATTCCCTTTGGCCGGATAGGCCACTATGATAACCCGATAGGTATAGGCATTGCTCCAGGGGAAGTCAAAGTGGGAGCCGGCGATAGTCTGGTCATCGGCAGTGGCTCCTCCCCACATTGCCATGTTGGTGCAGCTTGACTTTGGGTGGGGAAGCCACTCCAGCTCCACTTGATAATTAATGGTCAGAACATCTTCGTAGCTCACGTCATAGCCGGCATCTCGAGCTCCATCGGCGATCCCTTTGAGAATCGCCACATAGTCAACGCCAGCGAGCTTTTTGACGTAGGCCTCATAGCCGGTGAGCTTGTCCAGTATCTCCGCCTTATCATATCTGGCTAGCAAGGAAGCCCACAGTCCATCCTTTACTATCTCAATATATGCCCCTGCTTGTTGCCCATACTGGTAACCCATCTCATATTCGGTGCCAGAGAGGTAAACTATCGGCATCACGCCTGGCGGAGGCTCATAGAAGACTGACGAAGTTGTACTGGGCGATGAAGCAACGGTATCCTCCGTGGCGGCTAAAGGCGTGGTCGCAGGCACGACCAGTAAAACCACCAGAAGAATCGCCATCACCGACCAAATGCTTTTCAATAACCTCATTTTTTCTCCTCCGTTAAAATGTTATTTTGTCAAGCCGGCTCTGAAGCGTCCCTTTTTCCTCCTTGTTATCACCCCCTGACATGATGATTGGACCCCATGCCCGGACCATTGGTGCTTAGTCTTATTATACAGAGATGATATCCGCTGGAGCAACTGAAATTTTAAGTGAGATAACTTGCAGGACGGCATCTGGTTGCCAAACCTCCGAGTTGTCAGATTTAGCCCGGCTTTTTCTAGAGGCTTAGTGTTAGCCATGCGCTCGCCGGCACATCGCCTTGATTTTTGTCTTTGGCGTGTGCTACACTATCCCAAGTAGATCTGCTTGGAGGCAGGGAAAGGAGAGGTTTAAAGCATAATATGGCTGCATACGTATTGTTAGCTCTTTTCACATAAATAAGGCCATTAGTAACGGAACGGAAGGGGTGTGATGAAAGTCAGGATTCCTAAGCAGGTTAGGTTATGGTTTACCCGATGCCTTTTGGTGGTTGCAGTTCTGGCATTAACCCTTGGCGGCAATCTAGCTTTTCCAAGGGAGGCCACCGCTGCTGAGGCGGTGGCCTCGGTTTTTCTGGAGGGACCGACTGCGCCAGTGCCTCCCTGCAGCAATTTTCAGGTAGCAGTCAAAATCGGCAACGTTTCC
>CAZYDA010000133.1:0-2639 GCA_964645275.1 uncultured Dehalococcoidia bacterium
TAACCCTGGAGGTTCGAGCTTCCAATTTGCCCGCCCAATCACTCTATCGCAAGTATGGCTTCGTTGAAGCTGGAATTCGTCGTCGATACTACATCGAGAGCGGTGAAGATGCCCTGTTGATGGACTTGGAAGACCTCGGCTCTCCCTCCTTCCAGGCTCACTTGCAACAGCTGAAGCAGAGCCTGGCTGAAAAAGCAGCTCAGCGGCCCAGGGCATAGACACACCCGTCACGGGAGCCAAAATAGACCAGCCCGCTGGATACGACGGGCGAGGAGTAGATAGGCCCAGCGGCTAGATAATGCCACAAAAGTTTCCCCTTGTCAGCTTGAAGTGCATAAAGCGAGCCATTCGAGCAGCTAGCATAGACCACGCCTTCAGAGACAGCCGGGGATGAATAGATACCCTCCCCGAGCCAGAACTTCCACCGCAACTTTCCAGAAGCTACCTCTAGGGCGTAGAGATAGCCATCCCTAGAACTAAAGTAGGTCATCCCTCCCCAGACCGCTGGCGAGGATTCTACTGGCCCACCGGTCTTGTACAACCACTTCAACCTTCCGGACCCAGCCTCTAAAGCATAGAGACGGCCATTCCAAGAGCCAAATAGCACTATCTCACCCATCCTCACGGCTGCGGAGCTAATCCTGCCCCCAGCATCAAATTTCCACCTGGTATTGCCAGTAAATGGGTCTAGGGCATAAAACCAGCCATCTTGAGATCCAAGGTAAAGCTTGTCCCCGAATATCCGGGGTGAAGCTCTTACCCAGCCACCGACCTTTAACCTCCACTGAAGTTTGCCGCTCCCCTTTTCCAGAGCATAGAGATACCCATCGTCTGATCCGACGTAAGTCAAATCACCGGCCACACAGGGAGAGGAGCAAACCCAGCCATCGGTCTCGAACTTCCAGACCATCTTCCCATCCCTCGCCCTCAGGGCATAAACCATCCGGTCATTCGACCCAAAATATACCCTGCCCTCGGCCAGAACCGGTGAGGACTCCACCGGCCCTTCAGCCTCACGGCGCCATCTTACCTCCCCAGTTCTTGCATCAAGGGCATAAAGGCAGCCATCTGCGGAGCCAAAGTAGAGCATCCCGGCATACAAAGCTGGAGAGCCCTTGATTGCCCCACCGGTACAATACCTCCAGGCCGGCTTCCCAGGAGATGGCGGGGGCGAAGGAGGTCTGGCTTTAGGAGAGGGAAGCGAGGTTGCAGGAAGCTGCGGTGCTGGTGGCTCAGCGACCAGGGCATAAAGGTACTCATCGCAAGAGCCAAAGTAAACTAAGCCACCTCCCACCGCTGGTGAGGAATAAACAAAGTAATCACTTTTGAACCTCCACCTGAGCCTGCCACTCTCTTCCTCCAACGCATAAAGGTAGCCGTCCCAGGAACCAACATAGAGCGTGCCCCGATACACCAGCGGCGAGGAGCGAACACAATCCCCCGCCTTGAATCTCCACTCAGGTTTCCCATTCTCGGCCTCCAGAGCGTAGATGGAACCATCATCAGAGCCAAAGTAGACTCTGCTTCCAGAAAGAACTGGTGAGGAGCGAATTTTATCTCCTACCTTATGCTTCCAGCACAATTCTCCACTCGGCCTTTTCAGGGCATATATGAAGCCATCATCACACCCGAAGTAGACCCTCTCCCTCATCACTGCGGGAGAGGTATTGATCCCTCCGCCAGCGCGGTAGCGCCAGAAGATGTTGCCTTCGGTGTCCAAGGCGTAGAGATAGCCGTCTCTGGAGCCAAAGTAAAGCACGCCCTCAAACACGCGGGCCGAGGAGGAGATCTCACCCTTCGTTTCGTACCTCCACCTCAGCTCACCACTCTCAGCGTCTAGAGCGTACATCCAGCCATCATGTGAGCCGATGTAAACCACGCCGCCGATCGCGGTGGGAGAGGCGGTGATTTTGCCCCCGGTGCTGTATTTCCACCTTAGATTTCCGCTCAAGGCCTCCAAGGCGTAGACACAGCCGTCCCAGGAGCCAAAATAGACCAGTCCCCCATTTACCACCGCTGAGGAATCTATCCGCCCGCCGGACCTATACTTCCACTTTAAGCTGCCGTCTTGAGCATCAAGGGCATAAAGGTGGTGGTCCCAGGAGCCCACATATACCGTACCGCCAGACAGGGCTGCGGAGGATTGAATAGAGTCTTCTGCTTTATACTTCCAGACTAGCGTGCCGGGGTCGGGAGGAGAAGGCCGAACAGCCGGTTTTACCTCAACTTCGCCACAGGCAGGTAGCCAGACAAGAAGAAACAGGAGCAGAATCAATAGCGCAGATTTGCCCATTTCTAAGCTTGGAATTTCTCAGGATTCCTAGGCAAGCCCAGGGAGCAACAGATAGAGCTCCCAGGCAGCTATGCCATGAGCGAAAGCTACCCCAAAGAGCGAGCCCGTCCTCCGCACCACCCAGGCGAAGAAAAGGCCTGCTCCAAACCCAAGGAGGAAGCCCAAGCCTGATGGACGGCTCATATTAACCAGCCCAAAAATGAGGCTTACATAAACCAATCCTGGCCAGCCCAGAGCATTTCCAAAGGTCTGCTGCATTATCCCCCTGAAGATGAGTTCCGCCACGAATCCATAGAGGAGGAAACCGAGGCCTGGCAGAATTAGGTCTCCCCAGCCCAATCCGACC
>CAZYDA010000134.1:0-2619 GCA_964645275.1 uncultured Dehalococcoidia bacterium
TACACCCCTCGCCATATATTCCCCTTAGATAGAATGGCTAAATATCCTGGGATCTCCCCTCTCTCTTTCCCCTCCACCGAACTTCCTGAGAGGTAGATCACCTTGATGGGAAGCTTATACATCTTATGCTCTGTCTCCACAACTCCTATTCCCCTCACCACCTCATCGCCCTCTTCAAGAAGATAAAATCCGCTCAGGCCCCATTTGCCCTCCGATATCGTCTCGTCCTTCAATGTCAAAGGGCTATCCCCAGGAATTCCGCCCGGCGGCCTCATGTTGACAATCCATTCCCCTTCCCCAATGGGGATCATCCCTTCCGGCGAGATAAGAGGGACGACCGTCGCCCGCTTATCTCCTCTCTCGTCCGAGGCCAGCCAGGATATCATCGGAAGGGAGAGCAGATCGGAAAGACTCATCGCTATATGGGTGACACCGTGGGCTTTGAGAAACTCAAGAGCCTCCCTCTCGCTTTGGGCACAGAAGAGATGTCTTGACATCAGGTATATCCAGTATAGGATGAAATGATCCTCATCCACAACCATCCCTTTGTGGGCAAGGACGTTTATCATGCTTCCGTAGTGCCACCAGGCGGCCACGACGGCATCATTTGGGAGGTTATCCCTCATCCATTCTATCGCCTCTCTCCAGGGGCAGGAAAGCATCGGGCGGGATGAACGGATCACCCTGAAATCAGCCCTCAAGCAGGAGAGGAGGAAAATCCCTGAAAGCAACATCAGCAAGCTTAAAAGAGAGACCTTTAATGGAGAGGGAGAGAGCTTCAAAGCTGCTCCGAACCCCTCCCAAAAAGCGATAGCTATGAAGATCAAAGTTGGTGGAGCCAGAAAGAAATGATATCTCTGCGCCCCCCTCGCTACCATGAGCATGAGGGAGAACCAGCAGAAAAGGATGGGAAGGAAGGTGATCTCCCTGCACCTTTTGAGGGAGACCACCAGAATATACCCTAAAATCAGGAAAACGGAGGAGAGATACATGAGATGTGAGATCCTCTCGGGTATGATGGGAAACCTGCTATAAAGAACTCCTATGAGGAAAAACTCCCAGACGGACAGGGAGACCCATGGGTTTAAGCCGATCCTCTTTGATACCCTGTAAAGCAGGATCATCGAACCAGCGGATATCAGCAGGAAGCTTATCCCATACCATCTCACCCAATCCATGGCTGTGGGCCTGTAAAGCTCACTGACTGTTCTCATCAACCTGCTTCCTCCCAGAGGTGAGATGAAATTGTCCCAGATGGAAAAAAGCTTCTGAGATGTGGAGGAGGGTGAGATGAGATAGAAAACGAAAACGGGTATGCTCACAAAGAGAAGGCTAAAAGCTAAACTGAGGGGAGCATAGGGAAGCTTCGCTTTCCTTCCTCTGATCCGTTTGATGGAGATGTAGATGCAAGCCGTGATGAGGAACCAAATGGGAAGCCCCCATCCAAGAAGAGCAAACGGTTTGAGACAGATATAAGCTCTGGTGAGAGTGAAAGAGGCGATAAGAGGTGGGATGAGATAGGAGAGGGAAACCAGAAGATCATCGGTTTTGAAATCGTCGAACACCATTTTAAGGATCATGAAGGTGATGATAACAGAGCTGAAAATGCCGCTTCCCTCCCAGCTCATCGCCAGCGCCATCTGGGAGAGCCCTGCACCGAGGGCGAAGAGAAGCTTTCTGAGGCGAGATGAGAGGATAGATCTCAAAAAGAGATCCCGTTGAAAGGGCGAGGCAGAGGGAGTCCCTATCGGGGAAGCCCGCCATGCTCCTTGGCAGGAGAAATGGAGAGATAGAGGCGAGAAAAGAGGAGAGGAGGGCGGATTTCAGACCCAGGATCTCTTCGACGAGGAGGAAAAAGAGGATGAGGAAGATGGAGAAACAGATAAGGGGGTATATGGAGGCGGTTGTGTGAAGGGATGTGGAGGGGCGAAAGAGGAGGATTAGGCGGTGGAGGTATGCGATGAGGTATGAATTGAGGTTGAGGTGCTTTGAGAGGTCCCTACCAGGTGGTATCCACCGCATATCATCTACCTTTGGTAGCTTTCCGCTTTGGAGGATTATCTGGGCTTGTCTGAAGAACCTGTATGGATCAGTTCCGATAAAGAATCTCCCCTCAAGTGAGGGGAGACTTTGAAGCCTAAGAGAGATGCTTATGAGAAGGGGGATAAAGAGAGCGAGATGAAGAATTTTGAACAGCCGGATTAACTTCATCGTACCACTCAATGGGAAGTTCGGGATTATCTACCAACTCAGAAAAAGAGATGTAGAAAGGCCCATGCCAAGGCGTATGTTTATCCTCCCCACCCTCTATTTCCGCCCTTCCCCTGAAGCTGGCGTCCGAGCCTTCATAGACTATAACAACATCCCCTCTTGCTTGATCTGCCTGATACGTCTCCTCTCTTCCTCCGTAAAAGGTCTGATCTTCTTGGCGATATCCCTCACGAAAATCGCCGCTGGATGCCCCACCGCTTGCGGTGGGGAACTTTACTGGGTTTCAACCGGGTTTTCTTATTATTTCCCACGGATATCTTACACTTAGTGCTCATTTAACCTGGAAATCGCCGCTTGAACCTGATTTCGGACCAGCTTTTGTGCTTCCTTTGTAGACTATGTATGATG
>CAZYDA010000135.1:0-2602 GCA_964645275.1 uncultured Dehalococcoidia bacterium
TGCCCCTCGTCTCCATTTCTTCGGCAAGCTTCCGGGAGATATCTCCATCCAGAGGGGGAACTTCTCGTTTTTCTTTCCCCTGGCCACCTGCCTCCTGGCTAGCCTGGGCCTGACCTTACTGGTGAACCTGATCCTCTTCCTCCTTCGCCGATGAAAACTAGCGATTTCGATTATCATCTCCCCAAGGAGCTCATTGCTCAGACTCCCTGTGAGCCCCGAGATCACTCCCGTCTGATGGTGGTGCACCGCCGGGATGGTGCCTTGGAACACCGTCACTTTTTCGAGCTCCCGGATTATCTCCAGGCCGGAGATCTTCTGATCTTAAACAATAGCCGGGTTATCCCGGCAAAGCTCGTCGGCCGAAAGCTTGATGGCGGGGGCAAGGTAGACCTCCTCCTGCTCTGGCGAGCGGAGCCTGGCGTCTGGGAAGCCCTGGCCCGACCGCTCCGAAGGCTCAGACCTGGGACAAGGATGAGATTTGGGGAGAATGAGGATTTGCTGGCTGAGGTGCTTTCTCGGACGGAAAGGGGCACGCTGTTGGTTCGGCTGGGGGACGAATCTAAGCTTAAAGGGGTAGGACAGGTTCCCTTGCCACCCTACATTCATGTTCCCCTGCCTGATCCTGAGCGTTATCAGACGATTTACGGTGAGGTCGAGGGCAGCATAGCTGCACCCACTGCCGGACTGCATTTCACCCCTGAACTCCTGGCCCACCTTCGCGAGAAGGGGGTGGAGTTGGCCTTCGTTACCCTTCATGTAGGTCTGGGCTCCTTCCGCCCGGTGAAGATGGAAGACCCAGAGAAACACGAACTTTCCCCGGAATATTGCGAAATAGGCCTTGAGACCGCCCAGAAGGTAAATTCTGCCCGTGAAGAGGGCAGGAGGGTGGTATGTGTCGGCACCACCACGGTGAGGGCCCTGGAAGGGGCAATAAATGCGAGCGGAAAGCTTGCGCCATTTCAGGGCTGGAACAGCCTTTACATCCTCCCGGGCTACCGCTTTCGCGTGGTGGATGTCCTGCTCACCAACTTTCACCTTCCCCGCTCAACACTCCTCATGCTCGTCTGCGCCTTCGCTGGTCGGAAGCTTATGCTCCGGGCCTATGAAGAAGCAGTTCGTCAAGGCTATCGCTTCTATAGCTTCGGCGACGCCATGCTGATCCTGTGAGAGTCCTTAATGCCCTCTGGCGATTGACCGGGGGTGGATGGGGCGATATAGTAGATGAGGTTGAACCTGTTTAGGCTAGTTGAATGGGGGTGTTTATGCAGAAGGTTAGCGGGGAGGAATTTCTGGCCCGGGCAGAGAAGCCCTTGGAGGAGGCCGTAAAGCTCCACGCCTTCTATCGGGGCAAGATGCAGACTGTGCCCAAGTGCCAAGTTCGGAACTTGAGTGATTTTGCCATTTATTATACCCCTGGCGTGGCAGAGATCTGCCGCCAAATAAAGGCGGATGAGTCGAAGTTAAATGAGCTCACCAACCGCTGGAACACCATTGCCGTGGTTTCGGACTGCACCCGAGTTCTTGGCCTGGGCGATATCGGTCCCAAGGCTGGTTACCCGGTGATGGAGGGGAAGTGCTTGTTGTTCAAGTACCTCGGAGGAGTGGATGCTGTGCCTCTTTGTCTTGATACTAGGGACCCTGAGGAGTTCGTTCAGGTGGTAAAATGCTTGCAGCCCTCCTTCGCCGGGGTTAACCTGGAGGACATTGCCCACCCGAAATGCTTTTACATTCTTGACCGATTAAGGGAGGAGGCAGAGATCCCGGTGTGGCATGATGACCAGCAGGGGACTGCCACGGTGATGTTGGCTGGACTCATAAATGCGCTAAAAATCGTTGGAAAGCGTATGGAGGAGGTCCGTATCGTCCTAAATGGTGCCGGTGCGGCTAACGTGGCCTGTGCTCGGCTGCTCTTCGCCTACGGGGCCAGGCCGGAAAACTGCCTCATCTTGGACAGCAAGGGCATCTTGCACTCGGGACGCAAGGACATAGAAGAGAGAAAGGAGGAGTTCGCCTATAAGTGGCAGTTTTGCCAGATTACCAACCGGGAGGGGAGGGCGGGGGGGTTGAGCGAGGCCTTAGAAGGTGCTGATGTCCTCATTTCCTACTCAAAGCCCGGGCCCAGGGTTATAACACCGGAGCAGGTAAGTCTTATGGCCCGGGACGCGATATGTTTTGTCTGTGCCAATCCCATTCCCGAGATCTGGCCTTGGGAGGCTAAGAAGGCCGGTGCCCGAATTGTAGCCACGGGCAGGTCGGATTTTCCCAATCAGGTGAACAACTCCATTGGTTTCCCGGCGATCTTCCGTGGCGTTTTGGATGTGCAGGCAGGCAGGATTACCGATGAGATGTGCATTGCCGCGGCTGAAGAACTGGCCCGTTATGCTGAGGAGCAGGGAATGCATGAGGATTACATTGCCCCCACCATGGGACAGCCGGAGGCCTTTATTCGTGAGGCGGTGGCGGTGGGCCTGAAGGCCCAGGAACAGGGGGTAGCTCGCCTGAAGATCAAGCCGGATGAGCTTCGCCAAAGGGTGGAATCCATCATCCTTGGGGCTCGCCAGGCCCATGACTCCTTGGTGGAGTCAGGTTGCATCCCCTCTGC
>CAZYDA010000136.1:0-2600 GCA_964645275.1 uncultured Dehalococcoidia bacterium
ACGCATTTCCTCCCTTCTATTTTAAAATGTCTCCTGATCCTGAGCAGTCGGGGTTGATTTAGCCCGTCACGATGTTCACCAGTTTGTGGGGCACGTAGATCGTCTTTAAGACCTTCTTCTCATTCAGATAAAGCTTGACCCTTTCCCGGCTCAAGGCAAGCTTTATCACCTCGTCCTCAGTGACAGAGGTTGGCAGGTTAACCTTGTCCCGAACCTTGCCGTTGATCTGGATTATCAGGGTAAATTCTTCTTCCCTGGTCAGTTCCTCGTCCCAGGTAGGAAATTTCTGGTTGTGAATGCTATAGGGGTGGCCAGTTCGTATCCAGAACTCCTCTGCTAGGTGAGGTGCAGTGGGAGCAAGCAATAGGAGCAGTGAATCTAGCGCCTCCCTCCAGGCCGGGGAATCACATCTCCGGGAGGATTTGAGGTTTGCCAGGTAATTGGTGAACTCCATCAATGCAGCCAGCATGGTATTGAACCGAAATCTCTCCAGGTCATGGTTCACCTTTTTGATCGTTTTATGGGTAAAACGGCGTAGTTCCCTTTCCTCCGACTCGCTAAGCTGCGGGAGATCGGCTCTCCCTTCCTCCAGCACCAGGCTCCAGATCCGATTGTACCAGCGAAAGATGCCTACCAGACCCCTTGGATCCCATTCGCCCCCCTGTTCCCAGGGGCCGATAAACATGAGGTAGGCCCGAACTGAATCTGCCCCGTATTTCTCCACATACTCATCAGGATTGATCACGTTCCCCTTGGATTTGCTCATCTTGTGTCGGCCCATGATGATGGTGCCCTGATTGAAGAGGCGGAGGAAAGGCTCCCCGAATTCCAAAAGCCCTATGTCCCGGAGCGCCTTGATGAAGAAGCGGGCGTAGAAGAGGTGCATCGTGGCATGCTCCACACCCCCGGTATAGAGATCGACCGGGAGCCAGTATCTCACCTTCTCTGGATCAAAGGGAAACTTATCGTATTTGGGGCTGGCATAGCGCAGGAAATACCAGTTAGAGCACATGAAGGTGTCCATGGTGTCGGTCTCGCGCTGAGCTGGCCCGCCGCAGCGGGGACAGGTGGTGTTGACAAATTCCTCACAATATTTGAGCGGCGACTCACCGGTGGGGCGGAACTCGGCATCCTTGGGGAGGAGCACTGGCAAGTCCTCCTCCGGGATAGGCACCGTGCCACATTGAGGACAGTAAACTATGGGAATGGGACAGCCCCAGTATCTCTGGCGGGAGATGAGCCAGTCGCGCAACCTGTAGCTTACTGCCCTCCTCCCCCAGCCCTTCTCCTCTAGGAAGGAGACGATCTTCTCCCCTCCCGCCTTGCTCCTCAGGCTGGAGAACTCACCGGAGTTGACCATGAGTCCTTCGCCCTCATAGGCTTCCTCCAGTTCCTCATCCTGCCAGCCCTCGGGGGCAATGACCACCTTGATAGGAAGGTCATACTTCCGGGCAAACTCGAAATCGCGCTGGTCGTGTGCTGGCACTCCCATTACGGCCCCGGTGCCATACGTGGGGAGCACGTAATCGGCAACCCAGATGGGTACCCTCTCACCGTTCAGACGGTTCAGCGCGTAGGAGCCGGTGAATACCCCGCTCTTCTCCCGCTCTCTGGAAAGCCTCTCGATCTCCGTTCGGCGGCGAGCTTGCTCAGTGTACTCCTGAACCAGGGCTTCCTGCTCCCGAGTAGTAAGCTGGGGCACCAGCGGATGTTCCGGGGCCAGCACCATGAAGGTAACCCCGAAGATCGTGTCCGGGCGGGTGGTGAAAACCCTTATCTCCTTTTCCTCGAGCCCGCATTCCCTGATGTCAAAGGATATCTCTGCTCCCTCACTTTTACCCACCCAGTTGCGCTGCATCACCTTCACCCGCTCTGGCCAATCAAGCCCTTCATGATTCATGAGCTCGTCGGCGTATTTGGTGATGCGGAAGAACCACTGTTCCAAGTCTTTCTTGGCGACCGGGGTCCCGCAACGTTCACATTTCCCTTCCGGGGTGACCTGCTCGTTGGCCAGCACCGTTTGGCAGCGGGGGCAGAAGTTAACCGGTGCCTTAGCTCGGTAGGCCAGGCCAGCCTCGTAGAGCTTGAGGAAGAACCACTGCGTCCATTTATAGTATTCTGGAAGGCAGGTAATGACCTCACGATCCCAGTCATAAATTGCCCCGATGCTACGTAGCTGGCGGCGCATGCGTTCGATGTTCTGCATGGTCCAGATGTAGGGGTGAATGCCGTGCTGGATGGCCGCATTCTCTGCCGGGAGACCAAAGGCGTCAAAACCCATCGGATGAAGCACATTGTATCCCTTCATACGCATGAACCGGGCATGGACGTCGGAAGGGGCCATAGCATACCAGTGACCAATATGAAGGTCTCCCGAGGTGTAGGGGAACATGGTGAGGGCATACCACTTGGGGCGGGGGTCGTCCTCCCTGACTTTGTACAGCCCATCAGACTCCCATCTTTCCTGCCATTTCTTCTCTATCTCCGAAGGATTGTACTTTTCCATCACCCATATTATAGACGGTGAAGAGGCGCCCGAAAAGGGCCCGAATTGCATCATAATTTTTGTTACCGAAGATGGTATTATTGAATCAAAAATA
>CAZYDA010000137.1:0-2591 GCA_964645275.1 uncultured Dehalococcoidia bacterium
AACCAGGAGCACGCCCCCCTTTCCCCACTTCCGCTTTCCTTGGGGGTCAAGCCTCTGCGCACATAGCACCGCCTTGTTAACCTCACCCCAGACGACGATCACACCACCACCCCCATCGGATGCCGCCTGAATAAGGTAAGGCTGCGGTGCTCCGAAGGGATGGTAAATGCATCCTATAGAGCCAAGCAACACACCGAGCCCTAGCAAAGCTAGCAAAGCCACGCCTATTTTGAACATTCCCGCGATGCAGTAGACCGAGGTAGTTTTGCTGCTCGCTGCATATCCAGCTTACCGACCGTGGGAGTTACTGTACCTCATGGCCTAGGACACCACTGTCACCAGCCCTCAGAACTGGACCACATCTCGGCCCAAGTCAAGTAAGGCCAGTTAACATCGTAGCTGATCTGAACCCATTTGTCCCCCCATCCGTCGGACCCCCAGGGGTCATTGACCCAGAAATATCTGGCTCCGTTGAAGGTATTATAGCCTGAGACCGTACACCAATGCCACCAAGGCATGTCCGGGGCTACTCTGAAAAGCACCATGTATGGTTGGTTGGCGTTAATGTGTGGAACCAGCCTTTGATAGAAGTCCCAGTCATACGCGGTATCGTAGTAAGTGCTGAAATTGTACCCCCGCTCTGCTGCGTATGCTCTAAATCCAGAACAGGCTCGCGATGGCAGGACCCCAGGATGCCACCAAGGATTGCAATCCATCAGGTCGTAAAGTCGTTCGTGGTCGTCTGGCCAAGAGTGCTGTGGAGGATTGTGCTGTGGGTTTGCAAAGTTACCATATCCAGCTCGATGCAGATAATAATACTCATCGACCATGGCTCCAGATGTAGGACCACAGTTGTTTGTGCGATGCTGAGGTGGTATTAATGGATCGTTCTGGCTCTGCAGGGGCACATCAAGCCACTTCGCCATTAGTGTTTCCACATTCTGTACAGCAGGTCGTACCTGCTCCACGTACTCTTCTGGACTCATCATGCAAATTTTCAGAACTGAGATAGGACACACACTCCGAAACTTAAGGTTAAAAGCCACCGACTTACCGCCAATCTTGTAAGTAGCGAAGTAGGCAGTGTATCCTAAGTACAGAAACCTCGGGGTACCAATACTTGCCATGGCAGTTCCTACGTTTAGCTCTTTGCCCAAGGTGGCTCTGAGTTCAGCTTGGGAGGGCAGCTGGGGCTGTGGCTCACTGCTTGCCACTAGCACATGATAATCATACAGCTTGCTCCCTGTCATGGGCCCCCGCCTAAAGATTTTTGGGCCGGGCCCTGGGTTGGTTGTGCGGAGCTACCTCAGCAGGTATCCCAGGGTAGGTAACAACCAGGGTGCGGTGAAGAGAGCCATGATGCTTCCGAGGATGAATGCCTGGCCTTGCTCCAGCTTCAGGTGTGCGTAAGCGAGCGTGAAGTTAAGCAGGAATACCATCAGCAGAAATACAACAATAAGGCCGGCCTGTTCAGGCAGGGTCGCCATTCTCAATGCTGGCGCCAGCAAGAGATCTGAGTCAAACTCCATCTTCCACACTGATGCGATATGGGCCCAGCCAATCGGGATCCCAAGAAGTGCGATTAGAAAGGCATAAGTAGACCTTTTGACTCTCACGGTACTCTGGTCACCTGATCTGGAAGTCCTTGTCCACGGTAGGAAGCGGAAGGCCAGGGATAAGACCAGCAGGTTCCAGAGGTATCCAACGAGTAAGCCGAGAGGCAGGCCGAGGAACCAGCCCCAAAGCACGCTGCCATGGACATTGGGAGGATAGTATGACGGCCACCGGATGGTGATAATCGTTATTGAGGCCACCAGAACTATTACTATTATAACTAGCGCAAGCCGCCAGCGTCTGCCTAAATCGGTATTGAACACTTGTTCCTCCAGATTGACACGTTGACTACACCAAATTATCAGGGAACGAGTTTTATTCCCTCCTCTCCCCACAGCCGGTTGCCTTGGAAATCTATGCGCTGTGCTCTAATGCTATCTGCCCCGCGTTCACCACGCCCCACTGCTGCCACGATGATGACGCCACCAGAGCCATCGCTTACGGCATACGGCTTGCCTTGAAACTTCAAGCTCATGGAGAACGCATTCACTCCCCTTCCCCAGAGGAGCTTCCCCATGCCATCCAGTTTTTGGGCACAAATCACGCCCTTTGTGGAGGGATCCCCCTTAAATACCCTCCAGACGACGATTGCGTTGCCCTCCAAGCCTTCGCTTACCGCAGTTAAGGTGAAGTGATAAGCGGTATCAACACTAACTACGGGCACCTGCCATTCAAGTTTACCTTCGTCATTAGCTTTGCCAGCATATAACACTCGCCTCGGAGTTACCTCTGGAGGGTATGGCGGCCGCACCTGGGTTCCTGGGCGCTCGCCTGCCGGGTACGCTGGCTCAGTGTACGGCTTTGTAGGCATTTCGCTGATCCAGAGGAGAATAGCCCCGCTTGAGCTACCACCAACCATTAGCGCCTCGCCTTGGAGCTCCCTGATGACGACTTCCTTCCAAAGCAATTTGCCATCGGTGTCTACCCCACATAGGTAGTAAATCGGGGAAAGGAAGCCGGAACTATCGATGGCACAG
>CAZYDA010000138.1:0-2578 GCA_964645275.1 uncultured Dehalococcoidia bacterium
CGGCCCAGGGCACCATCACCTGAGTGTGCTGTACGTGCTTAGGTGACATGAAATGGGCCAATTTGAGCTCAATGTGCTTGGCCGGTGGCGTTGGAGATGGTGACGGACTGGGCGCAGCAGTTGGGGATGGACTTGGTGTCGGTGAAGGTTTGGCACAGGCCGACAAGAAGACCAAAAGCAAGATTACTACACCTATGCCAGTAAGAACGCTCCAGCTCTTCGATCTTTTTCCTTTCATGCTACCCCCCTTTATAGAGATTTTCCTGGTTACCGTTTAACCTGCTTGCTTGCTCCCACCCCCCCTCTGCAAAACTTTTACTTAAGTTTTACAGGCGATGTTTGACACGATTATAACGCACTGCTAAAATTGATGTCAAGTCGTAATATATCAGGTAATGTCGGAGGTGCATGATGGCCGAACCTAACAGGGCAAGGGTAAGGGCTTTCTTTTCCCTTCTCCGCTTCATTGACGTGGCTCGGAGGTATCTGGCTGTTGAATTCCTGCGACACAAATCTAATCCCATGAGGATGCTGGTGATGAATGCCCTGTACTCCTATGGCGGAAGCATGACTCCTACTGAGTTAAGCAAGTATGTCTATCGGTCAAAGCACAGCATCACCTCGCTGATTGACACCCTGGAGGGGCAGGGTCTGGTGCGTCGAGAGCCCAATCCCGATGACCGTCGTTCGATCAAAATCTACCTGACACCTCAGGGGAGGCAGTTCTTCGAGAGTATGATGCCGGTGGGCTGGGAGATAACCGAGCGAGCGCTCTCCTGCTTGAGCGATGAGCAGGTGGATACCCTCGACAGCATCCTGAGGCGAGTCAGAAAGCACCTGCTGGAGCAACTGGCCCAGAGTGGCGGGGATTACGGTGAACTTGAGAAGAAGACCGAGCCCAACTAGTCCCGTGCCTTGTATACCCGGCAGAGAAATCCCCTCAGATTGGCTGAGCCCATCTCTTGGCTGTAAGGTGGCTGGTCATCCGTCAGCAGGTTGATGTTCGACTCCGCCCAGCCGTATAGCTCCGCTGGCCCCCTCTCCGGGAACCACCAGGCATAGTCAGCGATCACCAGCCGCGGATCAATGTCCGGGTTCAATCTGGCCCTCTGCTTCACCCGGGCCCGCTTGGTCTCGATATATACCCAGTCCCCCTCTCCTATCCCCAACCTCCCTGCAGTTTGAGGGTGAAGATGAACGATAGGCTCAGGGTAGGTTCCACGCAAGCTGGCTATCTGTCGGCCGCCTGAGTGGCGGTAGCAACTGCGCTTCCCACTGGTGAGCACCAGCGGATATTCCCTGGCCAGCTCCGGCGCGCTGAAGGGCGTCTCCGGAGGCTCATAATAGTTGGGCAAGGGGTCAAATCCCCATTCCTTGAGCTGGTTCGAATACAGCTCTACCTTGCCCGAGGGGGTGGGAAATCCCTCGGATCGATATGACCGATAGCGTCTGGTGCCGATTAGCACTCCTATCCTCCTGAACTCCTCAAAGGTTAGCCCAGCCGGTTCAAGGATGAAGTCCAGACACTGCTCCTCGGTGTCCCAGAAGTATTCCCCCAGATCAAGCTTGCGGGCTAGGTCGCGTAATATCTCATAATCCGAACGGCACTCACCCACGCGGGTGACCTTCTGTTGAACTAGAGCCACCGGCGTGGAGTAGGGTGGAGCCACAATGCCATCGAACTCCAGGTAGGTAGCCACGGGCAACACTATGTCAGCCAAGGCCGCGGTGGGCGTCAGGAACATGTCAGCCACTGCCAAGAAGTCCAGCTCGAGAAGAGCCTGAGAGGCCTCTCGAGCATTGCTATAGGTCAGCAGGGGATTACATCCTTGCAGGTAGGCGGCCTTGATCGGGTATGGTTCCCCTCGCCGGATAGCCTTTACCATGTCCTGAGGCAAAGCTTGGGAGAAGATGGGCAGTAGTCCACGCCAGGCGGCCAGCCCTCGCTGCTGTACCTCAGGCGGAAGCTTATCAGCTAGGGTCAACTCGGGCGAGAGGGGATCAACCGGAGGTGGCGACCAGCGGAGGTCTCCCCCGGGCACCTCCAGGTTGCCCGTGATCGCCCGCAAGATACAAAGGGCCCGCGCAGTCTGGAAGCTGTTCAGCCCATGGTCGATGGCATTGCCCCACTGAAGGCAGGCTGGCTTGCTGGTAGCGTAAAGTCGGGCTGCCTGCCGGATTAGCTCGGCCGGAACCCAGGTAATCTCAGCCACCTTCTCCGGGGAGTAATCCCGAACCTGAGTCTCGAGCTCGTCAAAGCCCAACGTCCATTGCCTCACAAAATCCTGGTCATACAAATCCTCGCCGATTATGACGTTTAGCATTCCCAGAGCGAGGGCTAGATCTGACCCTGGCCTTGGCTTGAGCCATAGGCTTGTCCTTTCCGCCCCGCTAACGGGGGTAGGGTTTACCAGTACCAGTTTTGCCCCTCGCTCTAGGGCCCTCAACATGCGGCGGTGGACATGAGGTAAATTCTCCGCCAGATTTTTCCCCCAGAGCATGACGCAGGCGGGCGGGTAGTCGAAGTCGGGTATTGCATAGAAACCGTAGGTGAGCATTGAGGCATTGTTTCGAGGTA
>CAZYDA010000139.1:0-2571 GCA_964645275.1 uncultured Dehalococcoidia bacterium
CGCAGGACTTGACCCGAAGTTCGTCATCTATGACGAAACCGACCAGCTCAACCTGGTGAAGCGCAGCCTGGAGGAACTCGGCCTTGATCCGAAATACTACCCTCCCAGAGCCATAAAGTCGACCATCTCGGCTGCCAAGGCCAGGCTCATTCGACCGGAGGAATGCAAAAGCTCGAATTACTTTGAAGAGGTGGCCAAGCGAGTTTACGAACGCTACCAGGAGAAGCTCAACGCAAGCAAGGCCCTCGACTTCGATGACCTCCTGATGCAATTGGTTCTCCTCTTTCAACAACAGCCCAAAGTTCTGGAGAAGTATCAGAACCGCTTCCTCCATCTCCTCATTGACGAATTCCAGGACACCAATCTGGCTCAATATGTCCTTGCCAAGCAACTGGCCTCCAAACACCGCAATATCTGTGTGGTTGGTGACCCTGACCAGTCAATCTACTCCTGGAGGTTCGCTGACCAGCGTCACATCCTGGAATTCGAAAAGGACTTCCTTGGTGCCAAGGTGATCTCCCTGGATCAAAGCTACCGTTCGACGAAGATCATCCTGGAAGCTGCCTCTCGTCTTATCTCCGCTGGCCAGCGCTCCAACGGGAGGCATCTCTGGACCGAGAACGAGGTTGGCGTTCCCATCGAAGTGGTGCAGACCTATAACGAACAGGAAGAAGCCCAGTTCGTGGTGAATGAGATCGAGAGGCTGCTCGGGAATGGACACCACTGCGCCGATTGCGCTGTAATGTACCGCACCAACGCTCAATCGCGAGCCCTAGAAGAGGCCTTCCTGCGCTATGGGCTTCCCTACAAGCTGGTGGGGGCCACTAAATTCTATGAGAGGGCGGAGGTTAAGGACCTGGTTTCCTATCTTCGCCTAGTCCACAATCCCTTCGATAGCGTGAGCCTGCTTCGGGTGATCAACACGCCGCCTAGAGGGATCGGAGAACGCACACTGAATGAGCTCTCGCACTTTGCTCAGTCCAGGGGAAAGACTCTCTATGAAGCACTTCAATCGGTGGGCGAAGAGGAGGGTGAGCTCTCGCCACGAAGCGCTCAGGTTCTGGGACGGTTCTATGCCCTGCTCGAGAAGCTAAAGGAGGAACTGCAGAACTCAGACCTCCTCAGCTTCTTCGACCTGCTGCTGGAGCAGACCGGCTACAAGAAGTACATCCTGAGTCGGAGCGACGGGGAGGAGAGGTGGAATAACATCCTCGAGTTAAGAGGCCTGGCAGCCGAATATAACGACCTAGAAATCCGAGAAGCTCTGGCCGAACTTCTGGGAAGGGTCTCCTTGGTCTCCGAGGTGGATAACCTCGATGAGAAGGTTGATGCCGTAACTCTGATTACCCTGCACCAAGCCAAGGGGCTAGAGTTCCCCGTGGTCTTCATCGTTGGCCTGGATGAAGGGCTTTTGCCTCACTTCAAGTCGCTGGCCGATCCGGAGGAGCTGGAGGAGGAGCGGCGGCTGTGTTACGTGGGAATGACCCGGGCCAAGGAAAGGCTTTACCTCACTCACAGCTACCGGCGAAGCCTTCTGGGAGGTAGCCGACCCAACCAACCCTCTCGCTTTTTAAAGGACATTCCCCAGCACCTGGTGAACAACCGCGGCGGGAAGCCTCCAGGAAAGACCCCTCAGCTTTCGCACCCAACCAAGCTTGAGGTGGGCGATCGGGTGAACCATGCCAAGTTCGGCGAGGGCGTGGTGATCGAGTGCCTCGCCGCCAGGGGCGATTACGAGGTCACGGTGGCGTTCCGTGGCGCTGGGGTCAAGAAGCTTCTTCTCAGCCTCGCCCCAATGGAAAAGGTCTAAAGCTCACATGAGGCTAGCCAGGCTTGACGGTCGTGCCCCAAGTGAACTCCGGCCGATACACCTCTTTCCCGGATATCTGGAGTTCGCCGAAGGCTCAGCCTTCATCGAGCTGGGCCGAACTCGGATCATCTGCGCTGTAAGCGTAGAGGAAAGGGTTCCTCCCTTCCTCAAAGGAACTGGAAGCGGCTGGGTCACCGCCGAATATGGCATGCTTCCTCGCTCCACACAGACCCGAAATCCCCGTGAAGGGGTCCGGGGGCGAGCCTATGAAATCCAGCGCCTCATCGGCCGATCCCTCCGAGCGGTCACTCAGCTTGAGGTCCTGGGAGAACGCACCCTCATTGTCGACTGCGATGTCCTTCAGGCAGATGGCGGCACCCGTACGGCGGCCGTCACTGGCGCCTGCGTAGCACTCTTTCAGGCCTTCCACTGCCTCCGGGAAAGAGGAGAGCTCTCGCACATTCCCCTTAAAGGACTAGTGGCTGCCACCAGCGTGGGGATAGTTGAAGAAACTCTCCTCCTTGACCTCTGCTACGAAGAGGATAGCGTGGCCGAGGTTGACCTCAACGTGGTGATGGACGACTCAGGGCAGTTTATCGAGATACAGGGCACGGCGGAGAAGCGCCCCTTCTCCAAGGATGCCCTTGACCGGTTGCTCAGCCTGGCTGAAGAGGGAATCAGGAAGATCTTCCCCTTACAGCGGGCGGCCATGGACAAGGTCTCTAAGGGGTGCTAACGAAAAACCTCGCGGTCTCCCGGAA
>CAZYDA010000140.1:0-2569 GCA_964645275.1 uncultured Dehalococcoidia bacterium
TTGCCGTATTCTTTCACATAGATGCCGCCGGCCTTATTGATGTCCGCCACCGCCGCCTTCATCCCGAATACGCCGCCTTCGCCGAAACCAGCGTACATCCCCGTCAACGGGGCCGGTACCCCGATACGGATCTCCTTGGGTTCCTGCTTTGCCTGGGCATAGCCGCTGAAAACGAACATAAGCCCCATTACGATGATCAAATAAACCCTCCACACCCCTTTCGTCTTCATTCTCCCCCTCCTTGGTTCAAGAATTTAGATTTAATAGGATTTAAAAGGATCTCCCTCTCTATCTGCCTCTTAAAATCATGGTTCTCACCCCCTTTTCTACCCCTTTATGGGGGGATAATCGGGGTTACGCCGCAGGCCCCAAGCAGGCGATCGTGTCCACTCTTCCGCCCACCCTCCAAAGGAACCCCACCCTTGGCGTTGTCCACCTCGACCACCCCTTCCCCCAGGAGCCTCACTAGGAGAAGATGAAGGAAATCTCCTCCCTCCTGGTCAGATAACCCCTCAGGAACATGGGGGGATAGGGTGCAGTTTCCTCGGCCGATATTAAGGTGATCCTCCCCCCTGAAGGCACCCCTGTGCGCTGCTATGGCCTCCAGGGCGCTGAGAGCGGCAGGCCCCTGGGCGATGATGACGACCTTCAACCCTCTCCTCTCTCCTTGGTCCAACGCAAGAGGTATTCCAAAAGCCTCTTCCTGACCCTTTCCATTGCCTCAGGTGACCAGTCTTGAAATCCGCGGCCTGTCTTGAAACCTAGCTCCCCCCGGGCCACCTTCTCCTTGAGGAGGGGGGAGGGCTCAGGGGAATTTTCCAGGTGCCTCAATATGTATTCGTGGATCGCCAGCGTCAGGTCGGTCCCCACCAAGTCCGCATTCTCCAGGGGGCCAAGGACCGGCAACCGCAGGCCGAAGCCGTACTTAACGCACTCGTCCACCGTGGCGGGGTCGGCTATCCCCTGTTGCACGATGGAAATGGCCTCCCTCCAGAGGGCATGTTGGAGACGGTTGCCCACAAAGCCGGGGACGTCCTTGTTGACCCGCACCGGATGTTTCCCCACCCTCTTGAGGAGGTCGTAGGTCGCCTCCATGACCCAATCCGCCGTATCTTCCCCCCTGACCACCTCCACCAAAGGGATGAGATACGGCGGATTCCAGAAGTGGGTCCCCACGATGCGGTCCCGGTGGCGGGCTCGTTGGGCGATCTGAGTGATGCTCATCACCGAGGTGTTGGTGGCGAGGATGACATCCGGGGGACAAAGGGAGTCCAGTTCCTGGAAGACCCTCTGCTTGAGCTCCAAGTCCTCAAAGACGGCCTCAATCACCAATTGCGCCCCTGTCACCGCATCGGCCATCTGGGTTGTGGTCCTGATCCGTGCAAGGGTGGATTTGATATCCTCGTGGTGTCCGATACCCCACTCGGCCATCATGGTCAGGTTGGCGCGGATCCCATCCAAGGCTTTTGCGAGAGCTTCCTCCTTTACGTCCATCAGGGCCACCTTGTACTCCCGGGAGGCGAAGACCTGGGCAATCCCGTGCCCCATCATCCCGGCGCCGATGATGGCGATGGCCTCTATCTTAGACATCTGGCCTCCTAGCCGGCGGTATAGCCGCCGTCCACACAAATGATGGCCCCGGTCAGGAAATCCGAGGCCTTGGAGGATAAATAGATGATGGTCCCGATAAAGTCCTCCGGCTCCCCTAACCGCCCGATGGGGATGCGCTCGAGGAACTTCTTATAAAAGGCCTTGTCGTCGAACATCCATTGAGTCAAGGCCGTCCTAAAGACGGTAGGGGCAATGGCGTTGACATTGATTCCATATTTACCCCACTCCCAGGCCAAGGACTTGGCCAACAGGTGCACGGCGCCCTTGGAGGGGCTGTAGGCGGTGTAGTTGGCCATCCCCAACTCCCCGCGGGCCGACCCTACCAAGATTACCTTCCCCCCCCTGCCCTGCTCGATCATGACCTTCCCCACCTCTTTACAGTAAAGCCAAGTACCCTTGACGTTCACGTCCATGATCATCTCCCACTCCTCCACAGGCTGCTCTACAATGGGGGCTGGCTTGTTGACCCCGGCGGCGGTAATCAGGATGTCTATCCCCCCGAATCTCTCCACGGTGTCCTTCACCACCCGCTTTACGTCCTCGTGGTCGATGGGGGAGCCCGCAGAATAGGCCGCCACCCCCCCCGCCCGCTCTATCTCATCCACCAGAGGTTTGAGTTTTTCTTCGTAGCGGCCGGTGGCCATCACCTTGGCCCCGGCCATAGCCAACCCCATGGAGGCGGCGCGGCCAAATCCTCCTGTGGCTCCGGTAATGAGGGCCACCTTACCCGAGACGTCGAAAAGGTCCTTTAACAGCTCCGTTCCCTTTTTGAATTCCATCGTTGACACTCCTTTTATATCAATAATTGACCTTGTCTAAGCCCTTAAGCTGAAGGATCTCCCTGGCCTCATCTTCCGTGGCCGGCTCATAGCCTAGTTCACGGATGATGCGGACGGCCTTTTCCACCTGCTCGGCACTGCTCTTGGCCAGGACCCCCCTCTCCAGGTAGAGGTTGTCC
>CAZYDA010000141.1:0-2564 GCA_964645275.1 uncultured Dehalococcoidia bacterium
TAGCGCGCAGCGTTTGGGACGCTGAGGTCGGCGGTTCGAATCCGCCCGCCCCGATTTTCCCCTTGTTGAGCTCCTTGCGCCGAATTTCCTCAGATTGCCCATCCTGGTTAAGCCTAGAAGTGCTAGGCGCCTTGTATAGGAAGGTATTGACCTAAAGGGCCTTAAGTACGAGAATCTATCCGGCAGCATGCAGCGGATATCTCAGAAGGTAGCTACCTTTCTCCAGCAGCATCCCCTCTTCATCATCTTGCTTATCCTAGTCTTCATCGGGGCCTCCATACCGGGGGTCTTTCGGATCACCACCAAAGCTGGCTTCGATATGCTACTCTCTCCTCGTTCTCAAACCTTCCAGGACTACCTCAGGTACAAGCAGGAGTTTGGCGGGGAGCCGATCATCATCCTGCTGCAGGGGAAAGTGGAAGGCATCCTTTCGCCGGGGAATCTTCAAGTCATGGCCAAGCTTGAGGAAAAGGTGAGCCAGAACCCCCGCTTCAGGAGTCTGCTCAGCCCGCTTACCTTCATACGGCCAGCCCTGAGCAAGCTAAACCCGGGAGCAGATCTTTCACTGTTGAGCGACCCTCGCGTGCTCCAGAAATTGCTTCACGCTCCTGATGGCTCCCTGAATCCCGAACTTTCCTCAGTGATCCCCAATTCGGAACACGTGCTCATCAGCCTCATTCCGGTAGGTGATCTGTCCGAGGAGGAAGAACTGCGAGCCATTGAAGAGGTAGAAGAATTCCTCTCCCAGCATCCCCTCAGCGGGGCCAAGTGGCTAATTTCCAGCGATGCCGAGATAATGCAAGCCATCAGTCGGGGAATAAGTCGGAGCATCTCGCTTCTTCTTGGACTGGCCATTGGGGTGATGTTGTTCATTCTCCTCCTGCTCTTTCGAGTGAGGTGGCGTTTTCTCTCCCTTCTAATGGTGTTGATAGCAGTGCTCTGGACCTTCGGACTCATGGGCTATCTTTCCATCCCTCTCTCCATGGCTACCATGGCAGTTTTGCCTGTCCTCATTGGGCTGGGGATTGACTACTCCATCCAGTTTCATAATCGCTACCAGGAGGAACTGAGGAAGCAGGATTCAGTGGAGACAGCTATAATTCGCTCCGTGGCCAGCACCTCCCCGGCAGTGGGGATCGCCCTTCTGGCCACGGCCATCGGCTTTCTCACCCTGCTGCTATCCCGGGTGCCCATGGTGAGGGATTTTGGAATAGTTCTCGCCCTGGGGATCTTCCTCTCTTACCTCTTGGCTCTATTCCTCTTGAATGCTATTCTCTATCGGCGGGATAAGGCCCAGCCCCTGGAGAGGCTGCGGCAGCAGGCTAAGGAAGCCAGCTACCGGGTAGAACGCATCTTAGAGTTCCTGGCCCGAGGGGTGATTGCTCATCCGATTCCCATATTGACGCTGGCCGTAATTCTGGCACTGGCAGGGCTATTCCTAGATCACCGGCTGCCGGTGGTGACTGACTGGGAGAGATTGATGCCCCAAGATGTCCCCGCTCTTCAGGAGGAGCGGGAGGTCAGGGAGGTGGTGGGATATGCCGGGGAGCTGCGGTTCATGGTGGAGGGAAGGGATGTGCTTCATCCGGAGGTGCTCCGCTGGATGCAGGAGTATGTCAAAAGTGAGGTGAAGCTTCATCCAGAGCTCGTGGGAGGCTCAAGTCCGGCCAGATTAATCAGCCAGGCCGTCGGGGGAGTCATACCTGATGATGAGGCCTTGCTCCGCCATATCTTGATGGCCACTCCAGCGCCCTTGCGTCAGCAAATGGTAAATAAGGCAGGGAACTTAGCGATAGTTTCCTTCCCGGTAAGGCATCTGCCACTGGAGGAGGTCCACGACCTCTTAAAGGCAATGGAAAGTGAGGCGAAGCCGCCCCCAGGCATTCGCATCTCTCCAGTCGGCAGCTTCGTCCTGGGGATCAAGACGATGGATGCCGTGGTGGGCACCCGCATTCCCATGCTGGTGGCCGGCATTCTGGGAGTGTTCTTCGTGCTGCTGCTCGTTTATCGGAGCTTTTATCAGGCTTTCTTTGCCGTCATCCCCACTATCTTTGTCCTTGGCTGGTCCTCAGCTGCCATGTACCTTGTGGGGGTGCCTCTAAATCCGATGACGGCCGTTCTGGGAGCCATCATCATCGGCATTGGAACGGAGTTCAATGTGCTTCTCCTAGAAAGATATCGGGAGGAGAGGGGGAGGGGACTTCCGCCCCGGGAGGCCATGCTGCAGGCCTCATCGAGGCTGGGGAAGGCCATTGTGACCTCGGGCATCACCACTCTGGGAGGTTTTGCCGTCCTCCTAGCCTCCAACTTCACCATGATTCAAGACTTCGGAAAGGTGACGGTTATAGATGTCTTCCTTTGCTTGGCAAGTGCCCTAGTGTTGCTCCCGATCTTACTGGTGCAATTTGACGAGCGTCGACTGAAGGCGTCGTCCTTCAGAGGTACCGAGGGGGAAAAACTCAGGGCTGAGGGCTAGCCAGCACAAAGGTTTGCAACCCCTTCTGAGCCAATGTTATAATTATTCCCGGTGGGCCGCTAGCTCAACTGGTAGAGCAACTGACTCT
>CAZYDA010000142.1:0-2557 GCA_964645275.1 uncultured Dehalococcoidia bacterium
CATCTACGAATGCATCCAGGGCCTCCCGCAGCGGGGTGAACCACTGACCGTAGTAGACGAGCTCGGCATACTTCGGCGCAAGCATCTCCTTCAGGCGCATGGTGTCACGGTCCAGCACCAGGCTTTCTAAGTCCTTATGAGCCGTGTACAGGAGGGTGCCGGCAGGTGTCTCATATACCCCCCGCGATTTCATTCCAACAAGCCGATTCTCCACAATATCCTGACGACCAATTCCATGTCGCCCAGCTATCTCATTGAGCTTCTCGATAAGTTCAACTGGAGGATACTTCTCCCCATTTATCCCCACGGGCACACCTCGTTGAAATTCAATCTCCACATACTCAGGTTTCCCTGGAGCCTCTGTTGGATCAACAGTGAGCCGGAAGATATCCGTCGGCGGCTCCGTCCAAGGATCTTCAAGGGGTCCTCCCTCGTGACTCAGATGCCAGAGGTTGCGGTCATTGCTGTAGATCTTGTCAGGGGTTGTCCGGATGGGCACATTGTGCTCCTGGGCGTAGCGGATGGCATCCTCCCGACCGCGGATGTGCCATTCTCGCCAAGGAGCAATGACCTTCAACTTCGGATTCAAGGCCTTATAGGTCAGTTCAAAGCGAACCTGGTCGTTACCTTTACCAGTGCAGCCATGAGCTACGGCATCGGCACCTTCCTGCTCGGCAACCTCCACCTGGTGCTTGGCGATGATGGGGCGGGCGAAGGATGTGCCAAGCAAGTACTTGCCCTCGTATGCCGCTCCTGCCTTCAGGGTGGGGAAGATGTACTGTGTTACAAACTCCTCACGAAGGTCCCGCATAACATATTTGGAAGCGCCGGTGGCGAGGGCTTTTCCCTCCAGCCCTTCCAGCTCTTCTCCCTGTCCAACATCGGCGCAGAAGGCGATTACCTCACACCCATAGTTTTCCTTCAGCCAGGGGATGATGATAGAGGTATCCAGTCCTCCTGAATAAGCCAACACGACTTTCTTCACCTCTTTCTTATCCATGTCACTCACCTCCTAAAGATGACTTTGTGAGATGAATTCGGGCAAAAGGAACTTAGAACAATTTCATTATGGCTTGGGAACAAGGAATGGGAGGAAGTATAGGAAATTTTTAGGCGCGCCTGAGGCGCCTTCGGGGGAAAGAGATGTGTCCGCTGCAGCAGCCGATAAATGACTGTATCATTACCTTTGTCTGACGTAGTGTACCAAAACGCTTTAAGGAAATCAAGTAAGGTTTCACCAGAGGGCCCAGCTCATGTCTTTTCAGAACTATCTTCTTCGGGAATGAGCGATTCCGGCTAAGCCAGCTGTCTCCTTTTAGTTATCCAGATGCTCAAAGGTAGGCACACCACCAGGTAGATCGCCATGGCGAGAATGGATAGGCCGATATCTGGAGCCTTAAGAACTTCGGGTGATATGCTGGTAGGTATTCCTCCTATCATGAGGGCCTCATATCCGCCGTAAACGGTGACGATGCTGTCGCCGGCTTTAGACAGGAGAAACCAGCTTGGCTGACCAGCCAGAGCCAGAACCCCGTCAAGGATTCCCGAGATGATCATAATGAAAACGAGCGTTATGACGGTAGCTCCCATGGCCCCCTTTGATATAGAGCTGAAGAGGAAGGTCAGGGAGAGAACGCTGCCGGCAAAGAGGAGGCAGAGCCCAAAGGATTTAGCTGTCTCGAGGGGGATGTGCCCATATATCGCCAGAAGGGAGACACAGACGATTAAGTATGCCAGGAGGGTGAGCAGCAGCAAGGCAGCGGCACAGGCGATATATTTTCCCATCACCAACGTGGTTCGCCTGACTGGGTTGGGGAAAAGGATGTAGCCAGTTTTCCTCTCAAACTCCCCAGCTATAGCATCTCCCGCAAAAAAGACCGCTCCCAGTGTAGCTAGGCTCGGGCCAATGGAAAGGAGAGCGGCCATTATCATCACATCATTGGGGTAGTCCTGACCCAGCACGGGTAAACCAATGAGCACTGCCAGTTCGGCGACAACCACGATTCCGAGAATCCAGTATAGCCGCTTTCTTCGAAGGTGCTTCAAGAATTCATACCAGGTGACTACCCCTAGATTTTCGAGTTCTCTCATGAGCTCTCCGTTAACTTGAGGTAAGCTTCCTCAAGGGAGTGATATTTTCTCTCCAGTTGAGCGATGTCATCATAAGCCAGTAATCGTCCGTGATCTATCAGGGCTACCTTTTTACATATTTGGGTGACTTCGACGAGCTGATGCGAAGCGAGAAAGACCGTTTTCTCCCTTCCTACTCCTTCGATAATCTCTCGAAATTCCACCATGCCCCTGGGATCAAGTCCTAGGGCTGGCTCGTCCAAGATTAAAACTGGAGGATCATGTAGCAGGGCTTGTGCCAGGGCCAGACGCTGCTTCATACCTCGGGAGAACTTTTCTATTTTGACGGTGCTCCATTGCTCAAGCCTGACCAGATGGATCACTTCCTTTATCCGCTGCTTCAACCCTTCCCCTCGCATTCCGCGCAACCGGCCGAGGTAACTGAGGGTTTCTTCAGGTGTGAGGAAGGGATAAAACTCCGGCGTCT
>CAZYDA010000143.1:0-2557 GCA_964645275.1 uncultured Dehalococcoidia bacterium
AGAAAGGCTCAACCACATCTATGAGCGTGCTGGCCTCCTCATTCAGGGTGGCTGCTAAAGCCTCCACCCCCACTGGTCCTCCACGGTAGTTCTCCAAAATGGTGGTCAGATAAAGCCGATCCAGTCGGTCAAGGCCAGCCTTGTCCACGCCCTCTCGAGTCAAGGCTTCATCAGCAAGTTCCTTGGTAATCCTTCCATCAGATTTCACCTCGGCGTAGTCCCTCACCCGCCGCAGGAGGCGATTGGCTACGCGGGGAGTTCCCCGGGACCTTCGGGCAATCTCCAGGGCTCCTTCCTCATCTATTCTCACCCCGAGCAATTGAGCCGAGCGCTTGACCACCTCGGCCAGTTCCTCCGGGGAGTAGAAATCCAGATGATAGGTCATGCCGAAGCGGTCACGCAGCGGAGGCGAGAGAAGCCCCGCCCTGGTAGTTGACCCGACTAGGGTGAAGCGGTTGAGCCGGAAGGGCAGGGCGCGGGCATAGGCTCCCTTGCCGTAGACGAAGGTGACCTCAAAGTCCTCCATGGCGGAATACAAGTACTCCTCCACCGAGTGGGGCAATCGGTGAATTTCATCAATGAAGAGGATATCACCTTCCTCGAGGTTGGAGAGAATGCCCACCAGATCCGCCGGCCTTTCTAGAGCCGGGCCCGAGGTTCGGTTGAGCTTGGTTCCCAGCTCAGCGGCGATGATATAAGCCAGGGTGGTCTTGCCCAGGCCCGGAGGTCCATGGAGCAACACATGCTCCAGTGGCTCGCCCCGCTTCCTAGCCGCCTCCAGAGCGATGCGCAGGCTTTCTACCACCTGACGCTGGCCGATATACTCACCAAGATTCTGGGGGCGCAGGCTCAAGCTGAGCTTTTCCTCCCCCTCCTCCCCACCAGATAATAGCTTCTCTCGACTCATCCCTCACGCTCCAGTCGAAAGACCTCGCGAAGAAGCTCCTCGGTGCCCCCGATTTCAGGCTTCCGGCGTAAGGCCTCCTCTACCCGGGCAGTCGCTTCCTTCCTCTTATACCCCAGGCCGGCCAGCACCTCAATGGCCTCAGCCCTCAGGTCAGCGATTTTAAGCGCTGGCAGGCTATCGTATCTCTCATCGCGGAGCAGGGCAAATTCGGCTACCTTTCCGTGCAGGGTGGCCACGATCTTCTGAGCGAGCCGGGAGCCTACCCCGGGCATCTTTTCCAAGAGTTCCAAATTCCGATTCTCGATGGCACTGGCCACGGTGGACACCGAGAAAACGAAGGCCCGGGCAGCCTTCAGTGGCCCAAGGTCCTCCACCTGGATTAGCTTCTCAAAAAACCGGCGTTCGAACTCGTTGTTAAAGCCAACCAGCATCGGCCGCGGGGGCCTGCCCCCAATATGGTAGTAAATCTTGAGTTCGATTTCATCCCCTTCCTTCTTTCCCTTATCCAGCAGCGACCTCAACACGAAGATGGGCAGGAGAACCTCATAGCCTACCCCATTCACCTCCAAAACCAGATTGGAACGCTCCCGGTCGATATGCCTGGCAATTCCCCTTAGCTGAGAGATCATCCTTTAACCCTCGTTCTGGCGTGGTCAGTCATGCCAACCAGCGAGTGACAGAGGGCCACGGCCAGGGCATCGGCCACATCGTCTGGCTGGGGAGGGCTCTTAAGCTTCAGCCACTCCTTCACGGCTCGCTGTACTTGTCCCTTTGCAGCCTTGCCACTTCCAGTGAGCAAGAGCTTTATCCGGGTCGAGGGATAGTTATAGACCGCGACCTGGTTCTGGGCTGCGGCTAGGCAAATCACTCCTCGGGCATGGCCCATGAGTATGGCAGTGACCGGGTGCTCGTAGTGGGAATAAAGCTCTTCCAGAGCCAGGCAGTCCGGGCACCATTCCCGGATAACCTCGCCCACCCCCTGATAAATATTGAGCAGCCTCTCCTCAAGAGGATCTTTAGAGGTACCTCCTTGAATCATCCCTGCCTCAAGAAGCAAAATTCCCCTGTCTTCTGCTCGAATGACCCCATAACCTACAGCAGCCAAGCCAGGATCAATCCCCAGGATAACCATTCTCTTATTAACTACATTTAGTATAGCCACAGGAGGGGCAGATGAAACAGCCCTCCTGGTAGGAAAGCACACTGCCGCAATCAGGACACTGTCCCACCACGTTCCCTGAGAGCACCTCTTCTGCAGGCACTTCTTCCGTGAGGCACTTTTCCAGCACGGAGCTTATGGCATCGGCACAGGAGAGGACTGCATGGCCATGATCCCACCCGATGGAGGGGCATCTTATTCCCTTTAACTGCTTCACCAGGGATTCCACGCCGATGCCCGACCGGAGAGCCAGTGAGCAGAGGCGGCTGATAGCCTCAAGCTGAGCTGAGGCGCAGCCACCGGCCTTGCCGAGGCTTGAGAACACCTCGAAGATATTTCCCCGGTCGTCAAAGTTGACCGTGACATACAAGTTGCCACAGCCAGTGGTGACCCGCTGGGTAACCCCCCGAGTGATCGCAGGCCTTTCCCGGGGACCGAGCTTCTCCTCCTCCCTCTTGGCGGCCGTGGCCAGGACCTGAGTTTCCCGGCTA
>CAZYDA010000144.1:0-2551 GCA_964645275.1 uncultured Dehalococcoidia bacterium
CCCCAAAGGCCTCTGGGATGATGGACTGGAAGTAATGCGCATAGAAGCTGCCCACCGCCCCCGCCGCCGAGGAGGCGATCACGAAAGCCAGCAGCCGGTAGCGATAGGGGCTTATGCCCAGCGTCTCGGCCAGGGCAGGACTTAACTTGATCGCCCTCCAAGCCCGACCAATGCGGGAGTTATAGAGGGCATAAAAGACGAGCATGATGAGCAGTAGAAGGATAAGCATCAGATAATAGTAGGGAGTCTTGGTAACAAACTCCACCGACACGTGGAAAGGCAGGGGAATGGGGCTGGGGCGGGGAATGCCTAAGATGCCGCCCCATCCACCAAGTTGCCTCAGCCCACCAGCCGCCTGAACTACCACTGCATTGAAAATGAAGGTGATCACGACGAAGGCCACCCCAGGGTTTCTAACGATGATGGAGCCCAGGAAAAGGGCCACCACTCCGGCCATCAAGGTGGCCAGCGGCAGAGCCAACCAGAAGGAGAGGCCGGCGTTCAGCGTCAGCAGGGCAGAAGCGTAGGCACCAATAGCGTAAAAGGCGGCTGCCCCCAGGGTGATGAGTCCAGTGCTGAAGAGCATGCTGAAGGTCATTCCCAAGACAACTCCGATGAAGGCCATGATGAGCAGGTGAATCAAATAAGGGCTTTTGATCACCAAGGGCAAAAGCACCAGAATGACCAGGGCGAGGAAGAGCCCGGCCAACTTGCCCCTAGATATTTTCCAGTTAATCATGAGCTTCACCCAGAATTCCCCCGGGTCGAAAGATGAGAAACACGATGACGAAGACGAAGAGCAAGACCTGCGAGAGCTGCCCTAAGAATTGAAAGCCGAAGCTGGAAAGCAGGCCAATTACCAGACCACCTGCCAGCGCCCCCTTATAACTGCCAATCCCTCCGACCATCATCACCAGCAGGGCAGCAGTGATTATGCCGTGACCCATGTCAGGGCTCACCGAGAAGACCGGCGCCACGATAGCTCCAGCGAGGCCGGCCAGGGTACAGCCGATGCCGAAGCTGAGAAGGTAAACCCAGAAGGTGTTAACGCCCAGAAGGGAACATACCTCGGCATCGAAGCTAACGGCTCGCATGGCTTTGCCCAGTCTGGTCTTGAAGAACAGGAGGTACAAAAGAAAACAAAGCAGCAGGCTTATCAACACGATGAACAGCCTCTCCAGGGGGAGCCTCACGCTGCCAAGGGTCAACATCTGAGGAAAGATGGAGGGAATCCCCCTCTCCTTCGTGCCAAAGCCGAGCAGCGTCCCCTGCTGCAGGATCATCATCAGCCCTACCGACGCCATGGCGCTCATCAGCAAGCGGTAGGAAAATGGGGTTCCCGTTGTAAAACGTTTTTGCACGAAGCCGAAAACTCCCAGGTATGATAGAGCACCCAAGGCCAATATAGCCAATCCCGACAAAATCAGGGCCAGAACGAAGTTGAGATGAAATACCAGATAGGCGAAGTAGAAAGCATAGGCTCCTAGCATGTAGACCTGGCCATGAGCAAAGTTCAGTATGCGGGTACCCCGAAGGATCATGTCCATTCCGAGGACTATCAGCACGTAGAGCATGCCGATGGCCAACCCGTTGACCAGCAATTGACAGAATAATCCGGCGCTCATGATTCGATTGGAGGCCCGCTGCTTAAATAGACCTACAGCGGGCCTCCTCTCAGCTCATCTCAAGCCTTCCCAGCTTAACCCAGGTGGCAGCCACCTACCTCCAGCTTCCTCCTCCGAAGACCTTCTCACAGGCCGCCAGAACTTCCTCTGCGGGCAAGGTATCAACGTAGACGAACTTGCCATCGCGAATTTGGCCTATATGGATATCGCCCACGGTGTCACAATACCTCTGCAGGCCCATGTCCGGCCGCTTGACCAGCAGGCAGTGGCCCTGAGGTGTATCGTATTCCAGCTTCCCCAGGGCAGCCATGACCTTGTCGGGGTCGAGGCTATTGGCCTTCTGCACCGCCTTCACGAAAGCATACCAGGCGCCTACCCAGGTTATGCCTACTTCATTCCAAGAGCCATACTTGGCCTTGTACAGCTCCTTGAGTCGTGTAGCAGCTTCCGTTGGCTTGGGCGTGAGCGTCGCATCCTTGAACAGGGCATAAAAGCCCTCCATGGCCTCCTTGCTGGCTATGGCGCTCACCGCCTCCATGTCAGGTGTGGTGCCGATGATCACCCCTTTGTAACCTGCTTCATAAAGGGCCTTCAGAAGTCCACCAGTCATCGCCCCACCCGATACGCCGCAGAAGAAGACCATGTCAGGATTCGAACTGGCCACCTTGAGGGCTACCGGGCTGAAGTCCTTCGTGTCCCGGGGGAAGAACACGCTGCCTACCTTCTTAGGGCCGAGAGCGGTGCAAAGCTTGTCGTCTTGCTTGGTCATGGCATGTCCGGTCTCGTCATCCACGGCCACGGAAACCTCCGTCTTCAGCTCGGGATGCTTCTTCAGGATGTAAGCCCTAAAACCAGGCCCAAAGGTAGCCACTGTGGAGGTCCGCACCGTATACTTATTCTCCGGGGCCAGGATCTTGGGGGAAATA
>CAZYDA010000145.1:0-2544 GCA_964645275.1 uncultured Dehalococcoidia bacterium
TGGCTCCACCTCTCCCCGCTCGCTTATGAGCGTTACCCTGTTGGTATCAGCTCCAAAGCCGCTCTCGGGAGCGGTAACATCGTTGGCCACGACGAGAGCGAGGCCTTTCTCCCCCAACTTCCTCTGGGCATTCTCCAGGAGGTTTTCACTTTCCGCGGCAAAGCCCACCTTGACCGGCACCGCTGCCTCCGCTAAGATGTCGGGCGTGGCCACCAGCTCCAGGGATAAGGTCTCCGGTTTCCTCCTTATCTTATGCTCGGAGATGGTTTTGGGCCGGAAATCGGCCACCGCTGCTGCCATGATGAGAACATCTGCTTCTGGGGCTTTTTGCAGAACGGCCTCCCGCATTTGAAGTGCAGTCTGCACCCGAATTACCTCGACGCCATAGGGAGGGGGAAGGGAGGTGGCAGCAGCTATTACAGTCACCTTAGCTCCCCGATCCCGAGCTGCCTCCGCCAGGGCAAAGCCCATCTTGCCACTGGAATGGTTGCCGATGTAGCGGACGGGATCAAGGGGTTCCTGCGTCCCGCCAGCGGTGACCAGTACCTTCCTTCCCGCCAGGTCGCCATTCCGCCCCAGAGCCTGGCAGATGGCAGCCAGGAGTTCCTCCACCTCCACCAGCCTTCCCCACCCCTCCAGACCGGAGGCCAGCCGCCCATAGGCCGGGCCCACGATGACAAACCCCCGCGAACGAAGTCTGTTCAGGTTTTCCTGGGTGACTTGGTTGGCATACATCCCCCGATCCATCGCCGGAGCCACGAGCACCGGAGCCTGGGTGGCCAGTATGGTACAGGTCAGCAAGTCATCAGCTATCCCGCCGGCCAGCTTGGCAATGATGTTCGCCGTGGCCGGGGCCACGGCGATCACGTCCGCCCGTTCTGCCAGGGCTATATGACTGCTGTTAAATTGGCTGACCAAGGCGAACATGTCAATAAAGACCGGGCGCTGAGTAATTGCCTGAAAGGTGAGCGGAGCCACAAACCTGGTGGCCTCCTCGGTCATCAACACATCAACTCTGATCCCCCGTTGGACGAGCTTGCTTGCCAGATCCACCACCTTATAGGCCGAGATGCTTCCCGTAACCCCTAGGATCACTGTCCTTCCTTCAAACACCTTTCCCCCGAGAGCTTCCCCAGGATTTTTCATGGGTTACTATTTAGCTCGTGAATTATTCTCAGCCCTTTCAGGCTTAAATTGGGGTCTACCACTTCAATAAGCCGGCACCGCTGAGCCACTAGCTCGGCATAACCCCCGGTGGCAATCACCTTTGCCTTTGCCCCCAGCTCCTTCCTTATTCGATTCACCATCCCCTCGATAAGTCCAATATAACCGAAGAGGAGGCCCGACTGCATGGCTGAGATGGTGTTGCGTCCAATGGCCCGGGGAGGGTAGGTCAGCTCCACTCGGGGAAGCTTGGCCGCCCGCTCAAAGAGGGCTTCGGCCGCTATCCCTATGCCCGGGGAGATGGCGCCGCCAAGGTAATCCCCTTTCTCGGACACCACATCGAAGGTGGTGGCCGTGCCGAAATCGATCACGATCAAGGGCCCTCCATAAAGCCGATGTCCAGCCACCGCATTGGTCACCCGGTCCGCCCCCACCTCCCGGGGATTGTCCATCCTTATGTTAACCCCCGTACGAACTCCTGCCTCGACCACCAGCGGGTCAACCTTAAAATATCGCTGGCAGAGTTCCCTGAAGGTGGTGATGAGCGGTGGAACCACGCTGCAGATGACCGCCTCACTGACCTGAGAAGGGGTCAGACCCTGATGAGTCAAGAGGTCAAGGAGCACCGCCGCATACTCATCAGCCAGTCGGTGTACCTCGGTGGCCAGGTGCCAGGTAGACCGCAGCTCCTCCCCCTCAAAGACTCCTAAATTGATGGTGGTATTACCCACATCTATCGCCAGCAACATGGTAAATACTCACCAAGTAAATTTACCGAACATCATTGTAGCAGCAAAGCACCAGGGCTGCAACCAAGTAGAGGTGAAGGCCAAAGCCACGGCGGCAAGGTCTTGAGCATCCCCTGACCATTTTCAAATTGATAAGGTTTTAGCTAGGCACCCCTTCTTCACCCAGCCTAGGATCTCCTGCTTCATCAATCAAACCTCACCTCTTCCCAAGTTCCTCCCCACCAGCACCAGGTCGAAGATATCCACCTGGCCATCATCCATCATGGTTTAGAGCGGCAGGGGTTCCAAATACTCCTTAAAGTGCCGACCCTGGTGAGGGTTTAGCCCAGGATTTGCTCGACAGGGAGTTCCAGGTCGGGGAAGGAATCTGGGGAGAGGCGAGCATCACGGCCCAGGGTTTGCACTTCACGATGGCCTTCAGGGGAAGGGTTTCGATAGACTTCTATCGCCTTACCTTCCAGGTCTACCAACCAGACCTCGCCGATTCCAAAGCGGGCATAGAGGGGGATCTTCACCTCCCGGTCGTATTCCGCCGAAGTCTCGGCGACCTCGATGAGAAGAAGCACGTCCTCGGGGCCGGGGTGGGCCGAGGCGTAGAAATCCTCCCGGGGACGGAGCAGCGTCACATCGG
>CAZYDA010000146.1:0-2543 GCA_964645275.1 uncultured Dehalococcoidia bacterium
CACTTGAAGTCCATTGGGGAGGGTACGCATATCGAAGATCTCGCCCACCGGATCGAGGAGGGCCGCCACCTCCCGCACTCCCTGAGCTATGTCCGCCAGACGCTCGGGGTTGAGCAAAAGGCGGTCAAGCATGGCTTCAACCATCCCCCCAGCGCGAGCCTCCTCCAGATCCTGCCGGTTAGCCGAGAGTATTTCCTCCTGTCTCTCCAAAAGCTTATCGGCGATATTTCTCAGGGCGCGGTTCTTCACCTCGGTGGAAAGGCGGGCAAGCTTCCTTGAGGCCTCCCTGGCCGCCATGGCCTTGGCTTTTAGCTCCTCCAAGCCCTTCATCTCTCCCCCTTATTTCTCTGGATTTTTACGCCAGCCAGTAACGCAGGAGAGTCAATCTAAGTTTCCGGTGAGAAAGTACAGATTGTGCTCGTCAAAGGCGAAATTACTCCACGGAAAAAACCGGAACTTTCTCTCATATCTGACTCATTATGGCTTTCAGGCACCGGACAAAGCGGTAAGAAAGCCGGGAACGCGAATGAGCCTTCTATTCACTGGGTCTACACCCAGGCCGAACTCCTCCAGGGTAACCACGCCTAGCAGCGGTTCACTGCCTTCATCACCAAAAGTGCAAAGCGTGTAAAGAACCTGACCATCAATCTTGGCCAGCACCTGGGTCACCTCCCGTTCCACCACCCTCCCATCGGCAAGCAAAAATTCCCTCTTGAAGGTCGGGCTAATACCCAGTTTCTTCGGCACCGGCCGAGGAATCCAGGTATAGGTGGCTCCCGTATCTACCAGGGCATCTAGAGGTTCAAACGACTGACCTTGCTTGTCAGCTATTTCTATCCGGTAGCGGAAACTTCCCACGATTTCTCCGTCAGTAAGTGATGCTCAAATTGTAGCAATCATTACGATGACCTTCTGGCCTTCCGCTCCAGCACCTGATGCACTGCCTGAACGATATCCGAGGCCAGCAGTCCGGAAAAGCGAAGCAGGTCGCCGGGCGAGCCCGACCGAGCGTAGCGAGTGAGGCCTAAAGAGGCCAGCGGCACGGGGTGATTCTCCCCCACGACCTGGGCCACGGCGCTTCCCAGCCCTCCCGTCTTCAGGTGTTCTTCAACCGTCACGATGGCCCCGGTCTCCCTGGCCGCCTGAACGATTAGCTCCTCGTCGATTGGCTTGAGCGTGGGAAGATTAATCACTCGGCAGCTTATCCCCTCCCGAGACAGGCCTTCCGCAGCCTCAAGAGATTGAGCCACCATGTTCCCGATGGCGATGATGCTGACATCGGAACCCTGTCGCAGTACCTCCCCCTTGCCCAGGACGAACTCATATCCCTCACCATGAATCAGGGGAGTTTTTGGCCGGCTGAGCCGGATGTAGAATGGGCCATAGGTCTTGGCAGCCGTTCTTACCGCCTGAACGGTCTCAACCGCATCCGCCGGCACGATGATCCTGAAGCCTGGCAGGGAGGAGAAGAGGGCCAGGTCCTCGATGGCATGGTGCGAGAAGCCATCCTCCCCCACTGTGACCCCCCCATGCGTGGCCACGATCTTGACGTTTAGCTCTGGCTGAGCGATGCACATTCGGAGCTGGTCAAAGGCCCGGCAGGCAGCGAAAACGGCAAAGGTGCTGGCAAAAACTGTCTTGCCAGCCGCGGCCAGGCCTGCGGCAATCCCCATCATGTTCTGCTCTGCCACCCCACACTCGAAGAACCTTTGAGGAAACTTTTGGGCAAAATAGTGGGTATGTGTGGACTGGGTGAGGTCGGCACACAGAACTACCAGATTGGGATCCTCCTCCCCCAACTCAACCAGAGTCCGGCCATAGGCCTCACGGGTGCTTCCTAGCTGAAACTCCATGTGCTCCCATGGTAACCGTTGGCTACCCTAGAAGATATTAAACTATCCCCAGCAAGTTTGCAACCTCCGGGATTATAGTACGAAATAGCTAGATCTCTGCGGAACAAAATCCTTGGGTAGCCAGTAGTTCTGTGTTAGAATAGGAGTGAAATCAAGCGTAAGCCCCGTGGGGATGAAAGGAGAAGATCTTGGCCGACGAGCTAAAGGTTTTCACCGGGAATACTCATCCTGCCCTGGCCCAGGGAATCTGTGACTACCTGGGGATCCCGCTGGGGAAGGCGGAGGTCTTCCAGTTCAGCAACGAGAACATCTTCGTTCGCATCCTGGAGAACGTCCGCGGAAGGGATGTTTTCATCGTCCAGCCCATCTCCTCCCCGGTTAACCAGAGCCTGATGGAGCTACTCATAATGATGGATGCCGCCAAGCGGGCCTCCGCCGAGCGGATTACTGCCGTCATCCCCTACTACGGCTATGCTCGAACGGATAAGAAGGATCAGCCGCGGGTGCCCATAACCGCCAGGCTGGTGGCCGACCTCATTCAGGTTGCTGGAGCCAATCGAGTGCTCACCGTGGACCTACATGCCGGACAGATCCAGGGTTTCTTTAACATTCCGGTGGATGAACTTACCGCCCTCTACACCCTGAGCAACTACTTCAAGGAGAAAAACCTCAGCGACCTGGTAGTGGTGG
>CAZYDA010000147.1:0-2521 GCA_964645275.1 uncultured Dehalococcoidia bacterium
TCGTAGCCAGTAACTATCTCAAGAAGGTCAAGCCCCGATGTAGCAGCTTCCAGAATTTCTACCTCTGCCGGGATTTCTTTCTCACGCAGACTTCTGGCTACCTTAATCCCCACCCCATCGTCACGGCGAAGGGGATTTCCCAATCCTAGAATGAGTGTCCTCACGCTGCGAAGTTTAAACGGCGACCACTTCTTGTTGGAAATTCACAGGCTCCGAACGAGCCGTTTAAGCTCCCTTCCTTTCCGGTCCCGAACGATCACCTCCAGCGGCATCTGGCCCGGCAGGGCATGGGTGGCACAGGCATGACAAGGGTCATAAGCACGAAAGGCCATCTCGATCATGTTGAGAATCCCCTCGGGGACTTCTCCTTTATGTATCAGGGATTTGGCCGCCTTTTCGATGGAGAGGCACATGGCGGCGGAATTATTCTGCGTGGCAACAATTAAATTGACCTCTTGCAAAATCCCTCTGGCATCGGTTTTATAATGATGAAAGAGGGTGCCTCGAGGTGCCTCCACCACCCCTACCCCCTCTTCAGGCGTTTCCATGGGTATATTTCTTATCTTCGGGGAGGTGAGTTCAGGGTCACGGGCAAGCTCCAGCATTCGCTCCGAGGCATAGAGAGTCTCGACCAGCCGAGCCCAGTGAAAAGCTAAGGTGTTGTGAACCGGCTTTCCACCCAATGTTTCATACATCTTTTCATAGGCTTCCTGGGCAAGAGGGGTTGCCATTCCATCAGCGGCATTTAGCCGGGCTAAAGGCGCTACCCTGAAGATGCCGCTTTCCTCCCCATCCATAAACCCCTTCCAGCCCACGTTCTTGAGATAGGAAAACCTCACATAGGTCCAGGGTTCAACGTGTTCTTGAATATGGTTGAGGTAATCCCGGCCTTTAAACTTGGCAAATTCCTTGCCGTTTGGGTCAACAACCCTTACCCAGCCATCGTAAAAATTAAGCCTGTTATTTTCATCCACCAGGCCCATGTAATATGTCCGGTGCTTGTAGATGTCCCCGGTAACCAGGTCAAGATATTCCTTGTTCTTGAGCACTACCTCGTCGAAGAGTTCCAAAGCCCATTTGGAGAAGTCAACCGCATATTCGGCCGCCTCGATAAACTCCTTTCTTTCCTCCTCGGTCACCGGCTTCGATATCCCGCCCGGCAAACCGCAGACGGGATGGACCACCTTCCCTCCGATCGTCTGTATAACCTTTCTCAACCTCTTTCTCACCTCAATGACCTTCAAACCGGCCTCCATCCCCGCTTTGGCAATAACTCCCAGGATATTCCTTTCCCCGGCCGGCGCCTTCGGGCCCACAACGAAGTCGGGTCCGCCGAGGAAGAAGAAATGCAGTATGTGATCCTCCGCCTGAAAGGCGCAATACATGAGCTCCCTTATCTTCTTCGCCGTTGGAGTGGGCTCGACCTTAAAGAGGTCATCGAGGGCCTTGGTGGAGGCCATATGGTGGGCGGTGGGACATACCCCGCAAATCCTGGGAGTTATCCTGGGCATCTCCTCGGCCGGCCTCCCCTCACAAAACTTCTCAAAACCCCGAAGTTCGGGGATCTGGAAATAAGCCCTCTCAACCTCACCTTCCCCGTCGAGGAATATCTCTATCTTCCCATGTCCTTCAAGCCTGGTTATCGGGTCTATGGTTATACGCTTCATCTCTCCTCCTCCTCCGAGATTCTCCTTCTTCTGAGCAGGGAAGCCGGTAAACTGAACCGGTAGAATGTCCCCGCCGGATCCACGATCCCTTCAATCAATCTCTTGACGTCCTCCTCCGTCATCTTCGCCTCCTCCTCAAGCCCTAGCAAGGAGGCGATCGCTGAGAGAGCCCTTGCCCCTTGATCTACAACGCCGCTTATGGGTCCCATACATCCTCGGCAGGGCATATTGGCCCTAATGCACCTCTCCCCACATCCCGAGCGAGTGGCCGGGCCAAGGCAGATTATGCCCTGAGCCAGAAAACATTCCTCGGGGTCAATTTCAACCTCATGAGGCCTCTTTATTTCCTTTATCGATAACTTCTCCGGTTTTTTCTCCCTCCTGGGACAGGTATCACATAATGCCTTATCAGGAGCGAGCACCGCTCCTTTCTCCGGGAGCTCTCCCCTGATGATGGCATTCACCGCATTCATTATCAGGTCGGGCGGTGGAGGGCATCCGGGAAGGTAGTAGTCCACCGGGATGGTCTGATCCAGGGTTTTCACCGTATCATAAAAATTCGGCAGAGTAAGTTCACCGACCTCGACCTTTGTCTTCTCTTGAGGGAAAGTCCCCTCGGGATTTTCCACGCTGGGGACCTCCTTGTAAACTCTTTGAAAGATGGTCTTCCTTGTCCAGAAATTCCCCAAGCCCGGTATCCCTCCCAGATGAGCACAGCTTCCGAAGGCAACCACAAGCTTGGATTTCTCCCTCAGGAGCTTTACCATCTCCTCCTGCTCCCCCGTCCTCACGGCGCCGTTTATAAAGCTTACCGTTATCTCTCCATCGGACAGTGCCTCAATGTCCTTCCTCTT
>CAZYDA010000148.1:0-2519 GCA_964645275.1 uncultured Dehalococcoidia bacterium
GCCACCTGCGGGGTGTTAGTTTCCATCAAGGAGCAATCGCCCGACATCGCCGTAGGGGTCAACGAGGCATTGGAGGTGAGAGGAAGAACCAACCTCTACAATGAGAAGGAGACGCTGGGGGCAGGAGACCAGGGGATAGTAATCGGCTTCGCCTGCAACGAAACCCCTGAGCTCATGCCGCTGCCCATCATGCTGGCCCATCGGCTTTGCCAGCGGCTGGCTCAGGTGAGAAAGGAGAGGTTGCTGCCCTACCTCCGTCCGGACGGGAAATCCCAGGTAACGGTGGAGTACCGCCATGGAGTTCCCAAACGAGTGGACGCCGTGGTCATCGGGGCCCAGCATGACGAAACGGTGAGCAATGAGGTCATCCGGCGAGACATCCTAGACTACGTGATCAAGGCAGTGATCCCTCGCCACCTTCTCGACAGCAAGACCCGGTATTACATCAACGCCACTGGCAGATTTGTCCTCGGAGGGCCAATGTGCGATACCGGGTTGACCGGAAGGAAGACCATGGTGGATACCTATGGGGGAGCGGCGAGGCATGGCGGGGGCTGTTTCTCGGGGAAAGACCCCACCAAGGTAGACCGATCAGGGGCTTACATGGCTCGTTATGCGGCTAAGAACATCGTTGCCGCCGGACTGGCTGACCGACTAGAGGTGGAGGTGGCCTACTGCATCGGGGTAGCCCGCCCGGTTGCCGTCTCCATCGAGACCTTCGGCACTGCCAAGGTGGATGAGCAAATCATTCTCGAGCTCATCAAGGAGCATTTTGATTTCCGCCCCGGGGCCATCATCGAGGCCTTCAACCTACGCCGCCCCATTTACAAGCCCACAGCTTGCTACGGTCACTTTGGACGAACCGATATCGAGGCCCCCTGGGAGAAGATTGACAAGGCCTCTTTACTTCAGGCTGAAGCTGAGCTTCGGACGAACAAGAAAATTCCGGAGCTCTCACCAGAATCTGAAAGTTCTCAAGCGACTTGATCCATGGCGAAGCTGCCTATCCTCCTCTTTGGCGACTCTAGACTACGACAGAAGGCTAAGCGGGTAAGGGGTGTCGATAGTGCCGTTCGCCGACTGGCGGACGACCTCCTGGAGACCATGCGGGCTGCCTCAGGGGTGGGGCTGGCTGCCCCACAGGTGGGCCAATTGCTCCGCGTCATCGTCATCGAGATCCCGGAGCAGGAGCCGATAGTTCTCCTCAACCCGGAGATAATTAAGAGGGTGGGGGAACGGGAGGTGGTGGAGGGATGCCTCAGCTTCCCCGGCTACTGGGGCAAGGTCAAGCGTGCGGTTGCGGTGACGGCCAAAGGATATGACCTCAAGGGTAAACTCGTCAGGCTCAAGGCCACAGAGCTTCTGGCACAGGCCTTAGAGCACGAGATCGACCATCTCAACGGCATCCTCTACATTGACCACCTGAAGAGCGAGGAGGACCTCTATCGCTCCGAGGAGCCACCCAGATCCGGACTTTAACCGGGCACAGCATACTTCTTCACCAGCTTCTGCGTGGCACCCTGCCAGTGGGTCTGATATAATGATGGCAAACAGGGAAGGAGGTTGGAAACGTGATGGTGAAGGCCTACATCCTGATCGAGACCGAGGTTGGCAAGATGGAGGAGGTGATTGGAAGCATCTCTCAGATAGAGGGGGTCAAGTCAGCCGACCTGGTAACTGGACTTTATGATGTGATCGCCACGGTGGAAGTACCGGATTTGAATTCCATTGGCAGCGTGGTCAAGCAGGTGCACTCCACGCCCGGAGTTTCCAAGACGACCACCTGCATTGGGGTAAGAGTTCCATAAGGTTCCTTTCGGCTTTCTCTCCCGGGGAGGGGCATGGTGCGGGTCTCGGTGGCCAAGTTCGGGGAGGTTCCTCAGTCCTCAGTTGACCGGGTTCTCAAGATCCTCAATGATTGTTACCGAATCATTGGCGAGCCTCAAGCAGAGCTGGTGGAATTGTTCATCTTTAAGGAATCTGAGGCCAGGGCCTTTTTCGCCACCCATGATGCCCTAAGCGGCAAGCCGCGCATCAGCATCTACCTGGATCATTTGTTGAGTTTGCCGGAGATTGTAAGTCTGGCTGGCCTTAGAAGGCAGGCGGCGCACTCGGTGCTCCACGGCTCCCTGGAGTCTTATCTCATTCCCTTTCCCGAAAGCTTGCTTCAGGCGACCAAGCGGTACCGGCTACCGCTGGAATATGCCCACAAGCTGCTCCAGGCAGCGGCGATGGCCAGCAAGGAGTATCGAGTCACCGAACTGCTGTACGAGAAGGGCTTTGTTGAGGATCAGGCAGCTTATGCCAAATACATCCTCGAGCTGGGTGAAGAGGAAATCTTGGCCTGGGAAATTGCTTCCCGAAACAAGCTGGAGAAGATCCTGCATCTCAGCTCCATTCTACGGGACATCAGTTGCGCTGTCCCCTTGCTGCGGAATGCGACCTTTGGGGAGGAGATTCGGGAAAGTCTGGCTGGGAAGTTATCTCATTTGCCTCCGGAATACCAGATCAAGCTCGAG